>JAFQHT010000006.1 GCA_017397825.1 Bacillota bacterium
CAAAGAATATATGTGTTATTACAACAACAAGCGTATCAAGGGCAAACTAAAAGGACTTAGCCCTGTAGATTATAGGATTAAGTCCCAGTTAGTTGCTTAATTTAGTTGTCCGTTAATGTCTAACCTTTTGGGGTCAGTTCAATGCAGGAGGATTTTTATCATCCAAAGTAACTTATAATTGTTACAACAACTATTGCAATGCATACAACTATAAAGATGTTTCTGCATATTATCCTGACTGTTCTTGCAGTCCGTTTATCCTTACCTTTAATAAAAAACAATGGTAACCCAATTGCCGAATAAATTATTATGAGCGCAAAGGGAAACATCATGCCCTGCAGAAAAGTATCCCATTTCATTCCATTCATCATCGACCACAGCAATCCGCATATCACACATGTAATACCTGCAATCATTATCGAATCCGGAACAGAATATTTCATTTCACCGTTTTCATCAAGCAAATCAAACCGGTCACCTATTACCTGCTTTTCAAAGCTGATTACATCATTTATTACTGCAAAAAACTTTTCGCCTGCGGTCTCTTCATTATGTATCATTTCCCAGTAATATCCGGTGTCAAAAGAATCATTTTCAGCGTCCTTTTCCTGCAGCATCACACATAATTTCAGCGCGCCTTCCAGCTCCTTCATCTTTTCATTCAAGGACAATATATTTTTTGAAAGTGCTTCCTGTAATGAAATTTTCTTGTCGAGAACCAGCCTGATATCCTCAACAGGCATGCCAATTTTACGGAAAACAATAACTTTCTTTATCAGCTCAATATCTTCTTCTGAATACTCCCTGTATGCTTTTTCATTTCTCAGAGGCATTAAAAAGCCCTCTTTTTCGTAAAAACGTATGGTTGCCTTCGGCACGCCCAGAATTTTTTCTACCTCATTGATTTTCATCTTTTTACCTCCTTTACCCTTGTACAGCTCAGATTTTAAAGCATAAACAAGGTTTAAGGTCAAGTATTATTTTTAAAAAAAGAGGGAAAACATCCCTCTTCTGCTTACAGTTCTTCAATTTCTTCCGGTGACAGTCCGGTATATTTCTCAATCAGAGCATGGTCCATACCATCAGCTTTCATGGCAGCAGCCATTTCATGCTTTGTGACCTGGGCGCCACGAGTAAGCCCTTGTTCAATGCCTCGCTCAATCCCTTGCTCAATCCCTTGCTCGAGGCCATCCTTCAATCCTTTTTCAAATCCCATGTCATACCCATCATTTATATACAGTTCCCTGATTTCTTCGTCGCTGAATCTCTTGTATAACATTCCTACCACCTCCGGTGCATTCTTTTCAAGGAAGTCAGGCAAGATTCCATCCTCAATACAGGAAGCCACAGCATCGTTTATAGCTTCCCTTGTGAGGTCCCCCTCTGCTGCACGTTGTTTTATACGGTCAATCAGTTCACTGTAACCCTTCATGCTGCGGGATTTTCTGAGAATAGCACCGTCCTTCTCCTTGTTTATATTATACACCTTTACGGTGAGATTTAAAGCACTTTTTTCTCCGGTCAGAAGCCTTCCCAGATAGGAGTCTTCAAGGCGCAGTTCCCAGTAAGACGGCATGTCCTGGGCGCCGTTATAAAACACCACGAATTCCGGCCTTGGGATTTTTACAAGGCTGCTTCCATACAGCTTACGAGTATCAATTTTTTTCTGCATGACGGATGTGAAGTAGACAAGCTCACGTAGGGGCATGTTGGGGTTCACCGTGGATTGATGTTCTGTAAAAACGATGTACTGATTGTCAATGGTAAAAGCAATGTCGTTTTTCATGTTGACAAAAAACACGTCCTCAATTGTATCGATGTCCAAAGGCGTTTCCATGTCGTAGTCTGTGTCAAATAGTGCGTTGTAAAGTTCGATGAGGCGGGCTTTGTCATTGAAGAGCAGGCAGAAAACGCTGTCCTTGTACTCGCGGTTTATGTTTTCGCTCATAATAATAAAACCTCCTTCAGTAATAATTCTGTGATAGAATTATCCGCAAAAGGAGGTCTTGTGTCAATATGCTGCTTGAAAATCTGCTTGATTTTGGTCGATTTTTGTAATATTTTAGTTGTATTTTGTAAATCGTTTTTCAAAAAATCTAAAACGTAAAATCCCTCAGCTCGCAAATGGGTCCCCTGAAAATGCACCTTGCTTTGTGGAGCTTCTCAAAATCCACAGGTCTTGTCAGCGACGGATGCTTGCTCGTTTCAATGGCGCCTGATTCATTCAGCACATGGCAGATAAACTGTGAGCAGAAAAACACATTCCTGCCGCCGCTCTTTTTTCCGAAACCGCACATCGGCAGGCCCAGATAATTAAACCTGTAACAATGTTTTTTCGCCTCCATGTGCCTTAAACGATTAGCCAGTTTCTTGTAGCACCTGTCGCTTATGGTGATAGCGTAAAGCGCACATTTCATAGTGTCGCTGTCGCCCATCACGCCGTGATTCACACCTTCCCTGACAAAGCCTGAAGGAAACATGCTGTACTTGAACTTCCGTCCGAAGCTGTAAAGCATTGTCAGATCCTTGTCCATTGCCAGAGCCGCATGTGTATATTCTGCTTTTGAAATATAATAAATTGCCTTAGAAATCAAAGTGTGACTGTTGGTGAGTAAAATATAAATTTCTTTCATATCAAGCCTTATTCTCGGTTTATTCTTTAATTCTGCCTTGTCCTTTAAGCAGTTCATGCTTCATATCCCACATCTTCTGTGAAAGGTCCACATAGTAAGTCTGAGGATTTTCAAATCTGAGAGTTTCGTCCCAGAGTGTGCCGATTTGTTCTTTACAGTATGCTCTGATTTCTTCAATGGAAGGGCTTTCGTATACACATTTTCCTTCTTTGAAGATAGGCACCTGAAGATTTTTTACTGTAAAGTTTTCAACTTTTGTACGTTTCCAGATCGCATTAGGGTCAAAAAGTTCGTACGGTTCATCCTCGGAAATCACTTCTCCGGCAATAGTCATAACGTCTCCACGCACTTTGCCTGTTTCCTTGTCATAAAGTCTGTAGAGGTTTTTGAAACCAGGGTTTGTAATCTTTTCAACGTTTTCTGAAATTTTGATTTTAGGAATAAGTTCTCCGTTGGTTTCCAGCGCCGCCAGTTTGTAAACGCCGCCGAACACAGGCTCACTCTTGGCAGTGATAAGTCTTTCGCCTACGCCGAAGGAGTCAATGCAGGCGCCTTCAAGGATAACGTCTCTGATGATATATTCATCGAGGGAGTTGGAAACTACGATTTTACAGTCCTGAAGGCCGGCTTCGTCCAGCATCTTGCGGGCTTTCTTGGTCAGGTAGGTAATGTCCCCGGAGTCAATTCGGATACCCATATTGGCAGGCTTCAGTTCCTGGAAAACCTTGATTGCCGCAGGCACACCGCTCTTAAGTACATTATATGTATCTACCAGCAGTGTACAGTTGGTAGGGTAGATTTCTGCATATTTCTTAAATGCAGTATATTCATCAGGGAACATCTGAACCCAGCTGTGAGCCATAGTTCCGAGAGCTTTTACGCCATAGTCTCTGTCAGCGATGGCACACGCAGTTCCGGCAGCGCCTGCAATATATGCAGCACGTGCACCATAAATAGCCGCGTCGCCGCCGTGAGCTCTTCTTGTACCGAATTCCATCACAGCTCTGCCTTCAGCAGCTCTTACGATTCTGTTGGTCTTGGTGGCAATAAGGCTCTGGTGGTTTATAGTGAGGAGAATCATTGTTTCAATGAACTGCGCCTGCATAACAGGTCCTCTTACTGTGATTATAGGTTCATGAGGAAAAATCGGGGTTCCTTCAGGTACTGCCCACACGTCGCATCTGAACTCAAAGTTTCTCAAGTACTTCAGGAATTCTTCGCAGAAGAAATTTTTGCTTCTCAGATACTCAATATCTTCTTCTGTGAATTTCAGGTTCTTCAGGTAGTCGATGAGCTGTTCAAGGCCTGCCATGATTGCATAGCCGCCTCCATCAGGTACTCTTCTGAAAAACATATCAAAATATGCTATGTCTTCAGTCATTCCTGCCTCAAAATACCCATTTGCCATGGTGATTTCATAAAAGTCTGTAAGCATGGTCAGATTCATTTTTTTGTCCATTTCAGGTCTCCTTTGCGTTTAACGCTCTAAAAGTTTTTTGAGGAACTGTCCGGTATAGGACTCAGGGCATGCTGCCACTTCTTCCGGTGTTCCTGTAGTTACGATTGTGCCGCCCCGGCTGCCTCCGTCAGGCCCCAGGTCAATAATATGGTCGGCACGTTTGATTACATCCAGATTGTGTTCTATTACTACAACTGTATTTCCTGCATCCACCAGCTTGTCCAGCACTGCCAGCAGTTTATCCACATCCGCAAAGTGCAGTCCTGTAGTCGGTTCGTCCAGGATATATAAAGTTTTGCCCGTGCTTCTCTTGGTCAGTTCCGTTGCCAGTTTTACACGCTGGGCTTCCCCGCCGGAAAGCTGGGTTGAAGGCTGACCAAGCTTGATATAGCCAAGTCCCACTTCTTCCAGGGTGTTCAGGTATCTGACAATGCCCGGAACGTTCTTAAAAAATTCTACTCCTTCACTGACACTCATGTCAAGTACATCGAAAATACTTTTTCCTTTATATTTTACTTCCAGTGTCTCGCGGTTGTATCTTTTGCCTTTGCAGACTTCGCAAGGCACATAAACGTCAGGCAGGAAGTGCATCTCAATCTTGATTATACCATCGCCGCTGCAGGCTTCGCAGCGTCCGCCCTTCACATTGAAACTGAAGCGCCCTTTTTCAAAGCCTCTCATCTTGGCCTCAGGCAGGCTTGCGAACAGGTCACGGATAGAGTTGAACATATTGGTATATGTTGCCGGGTTGGAGCGCGGCGTTCTGCCTATAGGTGACTGGTCGATGTCGATGACCTTGTCAATGTGTTCCAGACCCAGGATTGCGTCATGGTCCCCCGGTTCTTCCTGAAGACGGTTTGTCACGCTGGCTGTACCCTTGTAAAGGATTTCGTTGATAAGACTGCTCTTACCGGAGCCGGAAACCCCTGTGACACAGATGAACTTGCCCAGAGGGAACTCCACATCAATGTTCTTAAGATTGTTCTGGCGGGCACCTTTAATGGTGATGGTTTTGCCGTTGCCAGGTCTGCGTTCTGCAGGCACTGTAATCTTTTTCTTACCGGAAAGGTACTGCCCTGTAAGAGATTCCTCGCAGGCCATGATTTCTTCCACGCTGCCCTGTGCCACCAGCTCGCCGCCGTAAATACCGGCGCCGGGGCCGATGTCAACAATATGGTCAGCTGCATACATTGTGTCTTCATCGTGTTCAACAGCAATCAGCGTATTGCCGATGTCGGTCAGATGTCTGAGGGTCTGCAGCAGTTTTTCGTTGTCCTTCTGGTGAAGACCGATGCTCGGCTCGTCCAGAATATACAGCACGCCCACCAGGCTGGAGCCGATCTGTGTTGCCAGTCTGATTCTCTGTGATTCGCCGCCGGAAAGGGTTCCTGCGCTTCTGCTGAGAGTCAGGTAGTCAAGGCCCACATCCACCAGGAAATTAAGTCTTGCTTTGATTTCCTTGAGAATCTGGTAAGCGATTTTCTGGTCAGTTTCGGAAAGCTCCAGGTTGTCCACGAAGTCCAGGGCTTCTTTGATGGACATCTCAGAAAACTCAGCGATGTTTTTGCCGCCGACTGTTACCGCCAGCACTTCCGGTTTCAGTCTCTGTCCATGGCAGTCAGGACACTGTCTGATGACCATGTACTGCTCCATGCGCTCCTTGAAATAGTTGGAAGTAGTTTCCCGGTAGCGGCGCTCAATATTGTTCATGGCACCCTCAAAAGGTCTGTCCTGAAAAGACTTTGTGCCTGTATTTCTGCTTACATAGTAGTACTGCAGGTGTCTGTCGCCGGTGCCATAGTAGAGCTCCTGTCTGAATTTTTCAGGCTGGTCTTTGAGTGGCAGACTGGCATCAATTCCGTGGTCCTCCATGAGGGCTCCCACCATCTGGCGGTAGAAACCGCTGAACTCCATAGTACCGAAGATTGGCTGAAGAGCTCCTTCGTCAATGCTCAGATTTTCGTCGATGAGCTTTTTCGGATCCAGCTTCTGTGTAAAACCCAGACCGTTACATGTCGGACATGCCCCGAAAGGTGCGTTGAAAGAAAACATTCTCGGCTCAAGTTCTTCGATGCTGATGCCGTGATCCGGACATGCCAGTTTGGTGCTGAAAGTCTTTTCATAGTGCCAGTCGTAGAAATCACCTTCCATTACCACCAGACCATCGCCTTCCTGGATAGCCAGTTCGCAGGCTTCAGAAATTCTGCCTTCCTGTCCCGGCTTTACAACGATTCTGTCTACAACTATTTCGATTGTATGCTTGAAAGACTTTTCCATCTTGATTTCGTCTTCGTCGATGAGCTTGATTTCCCCGTCGACTCTTACTCTGGTAAAGCCTTCTTTTTTGATTCTTTCGATGATTTTTTCGTGAGTTCCCTTGCGCTGGCGCACCACCGGTGCCATAATCATCAGCTTGGTTCCCTCTTCAAAACCCATGATAGTATCCACCATCTGATCCACTGACTGACTGGAAATAGGCTTGCCGCAGACCGGACAATGAGGCTTGCCGATGCGGGCATAAAGCAGTCTCAGGTAGTCGTGGATTTCAGTAACCGTACCTACTGTAGAACGTGGATTGCGGTTGGTGGTTTTCTGATCGATGGAAATGGCAGGGCTGAGCCCTTCGATGTATTCCACATCAGGCTTTTCCATCTGTCCCAGGAACTGGCGGGCATAGGAAGAAAGGCTCTCCATATACCTTCTCTGCCCTTCGGCATAA
>JAFQHT010000066.1 GCA_017397825.1 Bacillota bacterium
AATTAAAACCGCCAGTATTGAAACTGCCATACAGATTATACCTGCAAAATACAATATCATAATTATTCTGCGTGACGGACTGTTTTTTGACCATTTTCCCGAAATCATACTTCTTATCGTTGGCCAGTCCATTATAACGAGGCCCACACCAAGCATAACCATAATAATCATAGACATTGTATCTTCCGACCAGAAGATATAAATGAATGTTGCAATAGCAATAAATACAATCCCTTTTGCCAGACAGTTTGTCTTGTACAGCAGTTCAATATCTTCACAGGCTCCGCCCGCTTTCAGAGATTTTTCAGATTTTCTTCCCCACCAGATATAATATATTCCCTGAAAACCCATGTGGATTATTAAAACTGCCAGAAAACCGAAGTAAAGCCAGTTTTCGTAGTCCGGGCCGCTCAGTTCCGGGTACTTAACCACAGAAGACAATCTTATGTAAAATATACAAATCCATATAGCAATGCTAAACAGATTAGGCGCAAATCTTTTTTTCATAGCACGCTTTATAACTGTGAGTCTGCTCCACTCATCAGTCTCAACAGGCACAGGATTTTCTTCGTCACTGCAATAAATCTGCATTTCATCCCACATAGCAACCTTTATCCAGCCGGCTTTGCTGCAGAACTCGTCAAGTTCCTGCTGTTCTTCGGTAATCAGAATGTTGGAGTAATCTTCTATATAAGTTACTGAATATTTTTTTCTGGAAGGTGTCCCCTGACGATATTCCCAGAAAAAGTCTATTTTTTCAAGGAACCATCCCTGCGCCGCCATTTCTTCAAGATGATGCTCAATCGCTTCATAATCAAATCTTTCAAAACTCTCACGTCGTAAATTATACCTTACACCGTTTACAACTCTTTCCATGGCAGTCTCCTTTCGATGTATTCCGGTGCGCCCTGCATGCGCATATATGTTAAATACCCAATTTGTCCAGAATTCCGCCGCCCTTTACAGCGTTTTCTGCAATTTCATCGTCTCCCCAAATTTCGACAATGTAATTATCCTTTACAAGTATCCACTTGTATGTGTAGTCACGGTTATGAATCCAGCATTCATATATGGCGTCTGCTCCCCAGATATGCGGATTTTCAAGGCTTTCATGCTTCATCTGCATCGAGCCGAGCTTCTCGTTCAGCTTCTTATCAAAGCACCAGTCATAAAGCCAGTCAGCCTTGATTTCAGTGATTTCATAGCCGATTTCCGGGTCGGCAAGCTCGCCATAAGTACGTTCTGCAAGGAAAGTTCCCTTAACAGTCGGTTCATAAGGGTCTTTGTCCGCAGTAAGTCCCGGTCCGGATAATACAAAGGCTGTAAGCGCGCTTACCATAGCAAAAGCCATTATTATGTCAAGAACCACAAACACCGCTATATTTTTACCTCTGGAAACGCCGCGTGACTTGAGATACTCCTTGGTTTTGCTGAGTATTGTAACCATCAGCAGGAAACCAGCCATATAAAGAATCATATACATAGCCGCCCCGGGAGCCCCTTCTCCGGCAGCCGCCATTATAATCGCCACAAAGTAGATAACAGCCGCAGGCAGGCTCCAGCGGTTAATCAGCCTTATTATCCTCGGACTGGTGCAGGTTCCTCCCGCTGCCACAGATTTTTCGGACTTCTTAAACCAGATGAAGTACCCTATAAGGTTCGCGGACACAAGTGCAGTTGCGACTATCATGAAAGTCAGCGTCAGCAGTCCCCAGTAACTGGAAAGGTCCTGCACAGGGTCCTTGACAAAGCGGCTGATCGTACGCCATGCGTTGAAAACCATCAGCAGAATCAGCATTACATTGGCCGGAATCCAGCTCTTTTTCATGGACTTTTTAATCACTTCCAGGCGGATTTCTTCATCGGTTTCGATGGGCACAGGGTTTTCACGCTCATTGACGAAAACCTGTGCCTGCGACCAGTCTCCCACCTTGACCCAGCCGGCCTGGGCACAGAAATCCGCCAGTGTCTGCTGGTTCATGGTCGGATGCGGGTCAAACACTGACGCATCCGGCGCGTAGGTCACTGCGTACTTTACCTTTGCAGGCTTTGCCTTGCGGTACTTCCACAGGTTAGTATTTATTTTATCAATACGCCAGCCCTTGGCTGCCATCTTTTCAAGGTGCTTTTCAACAGCCTCGTAGTCAAAGAGCAGGTTGTCGGCCAGTTCGTATCTGTATCTTGCTTTTTCTTTTACCTCTTTCATTGCTTAATCCTCCCCTCTCACAAGTCGCCAGTAGTCTGCCGTCTGACGCTGGATACGCTCGCACTCTTCACGGAGCGCCACAGCCCCTTTCTGCGTCATGATATAGCTTTTTTTACGGCCTTCCACCTTGGTCTCTCTTATCATCCCTGCCCTGAGAAACTGTTCCAGCAGGTTGTACAAAGTCCCCGGCCCCACGCTGACACGCCCGTCAGTAATCCGGCCGACTTCTTCCATAATGTCCATGCCGCAGCACTCTTTCCTCAGGCACAATAAAATGTAAAACATCTGCTCCGTCAAAGTCTGGAATTTCTCTCTTGGCATCGCCCTTCTCCTTTCTTTATCGAATATCGATAATCTTCTTAACTGTATTATATATCGAATATCGTTATTGGTCAACAAAAAAATCAGCACTTCCGCAGGAAATGCTGAATTTCTATTGACATTCATATGAATTTTAAGTATTCTTACATAGAAGAAGCGGATTTTACGACCGTAAGGTATTTACTGAGGCGGGCTATTCGTTTCTTTTTTTGTTCGCAGAAAATCGTACAGATAAAGTTTGTTGTCTGCATCATGTCTTACAAGCATTCTGAGTTTATATATATTATACCAGACGATTTCACCCGAATCATCGTATACAGGTAATGCCAATCTTGTGTCATAAC
>JAFQHT010000067.1 GCA_017397825.1 Bacillota bacterium
ATGAGCGGCTGGTGGGGAACTGACGGCAAATGGTACCTTTCTTTATCATACTATGATGGAACGGTTACTATAGATCACACCACTGAGCTACCTGATCTGAGCAGTCTGTTAGGATAAAAAATACAAAAATAGCCTGCAGCAATGCAGGCCATTTTTATGACATTGTAATATTAAACTTTCTTTTCAAACACATTGCCGCACTTGTGGCAGGTTACGCGGATGCGGCCCCGGCCTTTAGGTGCTTTCTGGACCTGTTTGCAGGTCGGGCACTTGAAATAAGTATAGTTTTTGCGGTCGCGGGCAAGCCAGCTGCGGAGAGGTCCGTCAATATAAGTTCTGTACCAGTCCAGCTGCAGGCGCATTTTTCCATGGTTTCTTGAGAACATTCTGTATATCGCGAAGATAATCAGAAAAGTTCCGATGAATTTCACTATTCCGCCCGGTATGAACATATCGCAGACAGAAAGAATCATGCCGTAAGCCAGCAGGTCACGGCTGAACTGGTCGAAACCGTAGCGGCCCACCATCATCTGCGCAAGTCTGTATCCTAATTTTCCCATAATCTCTTCTCCTTTTATATTTATATGTAATTCAGATTCGCGAAGCGAATTGCAAGCGATTTTAGTTTTTCAGGCTCTGCATTGGTGCAGGAATTCTGCCGCCGCGGTTGATCATCTTGCAGGATGACTGGCTGTGAAGCTTCATAATAGGACCGCTTCCCAGCAGGCCGCCGAAGTCAAGTTCGTCGCCTTCTTTGCAGCCGATGGCAGGAATCACGCGGACTGCAGTAGTCTTGGAGTTGACCATACCGATGGCAGCTTCGTCAGCGATGATTGCGGAAATAGTTTCAGCAGGAGTTTCCCCAGGAATAACAATCATGTCAAGACCAACGGAACATACAGCAGTCATTGCTTCCAGCTTTTCGATGCCCAGAACGCCGCTTCTTGCGGCAGCAATCATACCCGCATCTTCAGTCACAGGAATGAAAGCTCCGGAAAGTCCGCCGACGCTGGAGGAGGCCATTATGCCGCCTTTCTTTACAGCATCGTTAAGCATTGCAAGAGCCGCAGTGGTGCCGTGGGTACCGCACTGCTCAAGGCCGATTTCCTCTAAAATATGTGCAACTGAATCTCCTACAGCAGGTGTAGGTGCCAGTGAAAGGTCAATGATACCAAAAGGCACGCCCAGCATTCTAGATGCTTCTGTGCCCACCAGCTGACCCATACGGGTGATTTTAAAAGCAGTCTTCTTGATGATCTCTGCTACTTCGTTGAGAGGGGCATCTTCAGGCATTTTTGCAAGAGCCGCGCGCACTACGCCAGGACCGGAAACGCCTACATTGAGAACTACGTCAGGTTCGCCCACACCGTGGAAAGCGCCGGCCATGAACGGGTTATCGTCAGGAGCATTGCAGAAAACTACCAGCTTGGCAGCACCGATGCACTGACGATCTGCAGTAAGTTCTGCAGCCTGGCGGACAACGCCGCCCATAAGCTTTACAGCGTCCATGTTGATACCGGCCTTGGTGGAGCCGATATTAACTGATGAGCAGACAAAGTCTGTTTCTGCAAGTGCTCTTGGGATTGCTTCGATGAGCTCACGGTCGCCTGCACTGAAACCTTTCTGCACCAGGGCACTGAAGCCGCCGATAAAGTTTACGCCCACATCCTTGGCCACACGGTCAAGAGTCTTTGCGTACTTTACAGGGTCGCCGCCGCTGACTGCCACCAACATGGAAATAGGCGTAACGCTGATTCGTTTATTTACGATAGGAATCTGGTACTTCTTTTCGATGTATTCACCGGTCTTTACCAGATCTTTTGCTTTTTCATATATTTTGTTGTAAACCTTTTCGCAGGAGCGGTCAATGTCGCTGTCTGCGCAGTCCAGAAGGGAAATGCCCATGGTGATGGTTCTGATGTCCAGATTTTCCTCCTGAATCATGGTTATGGTTTCCATTATGTCATTGAAGTTTAACATGCCGTATCCTCCCTGAAAACTATATGCGGTGCATTGCGTTGAAGATATCTTCGTGCATTAAGTGAACAACCATTTCAGGAACTGCATCCTTGAGCTTGCCGTTGAGAACATCCATTTCAGCATTCATTTTGCTGATGTCCACGATCATTACCATGCAGAAATATCCGTCGAGGATTGACTGTGTAACTTCGATTACGTTTACGTTCATTTCGGCACATGCGCCGGAAACTTTGGCAAGAATACCTACCATGTCTTTACCGATTACTGTAATTACTGCCTTCATATTTTTACCTCCTGAAAATAAACTGAATCTAAATTTTATCTGTGTCTACAAGATATGCAGGACCCAGGTCGATGACCTTATATTCATTGTCCCTGAGGGAAAGTCCCTGATCTGTATCTTTGCGGTAGCGGATGTTGAGCCGCGGGTACTTTGATGAGAAATAATCTCTGTTGCAGCCTTTATGTCCGAACATGTTATTATAACATTTTTCATTGGAAATGAAAAGAGCGAGAGGACAGAATTTCCAGCGGTCATCGAAAAGGTCATCAAGACCCGGATATAAATCGTTGATCTGCGATTCCAGATCTTCCCTGGCAATACGGCCTTCAACAAGCTGACGGAAAGCCGGGTGAAAGGCCGGCTGGTCACTGATAATATCACTGGATTTGAGACCTACGCGGATGATGTTGATACCGGCATCATCAAGAATTCTGTACATGGCCTTGGTGCGCTCCACCGCTTCTTCTTCAGCCAGAGGCGTGTAAGTACCGTCCTGATACTGCTGCCAGAGTGCCGTGTCCTCAATTACTACCGTAGGGTAGAGGCGGGCAATCTGCGGACCGATTTTTACCGTTTCTTCTGCAGAAAAAATGCAGCTTTCAAGACTGTCACCGGGCAGGCCGATCATCAGCTGGATGCCAAGGGTAAAACCGTACTCTTTGATGAGAGCTGCACTTTCGTAAACAATCGCTGCGTTGTGACCACGGCCGGAAAGTTCCAGGACTTTATCGTCCAGAGACTGAACGCCAAGCTCGATTACATCCACGCTGTAAGCTTTGAGATTGTCCAGAATTTCCCGGTTAATATAGTCGGGACGGGTGGAAAGGTGAATAGCATCCACTTTGCCGGCATCCTTGTATTCTTTGGCAATGGCCAGGAAAGCCTGCTGCTCCTCCATAGGAATTCCTGTGAAAGAACCGCCGAAAAAAGCGATTTCTACCGTTTCCAGGTTCATTCTGCTGATGGTGGAAAGGTGCTCTTCAATTGTGTTTCTCACATCCTCTGTGGTCACATCTCCGCTGCGGGCTGTGATTTTTTTCTGGTTGCAGAAAACACAGTCATTGGGGCAGCCTCTGTGAGAGATGAACACAGGGATAATTGCGTGTTTTTTCAAATCAATACTCCTCTATAATGGAGCCGATGTCGGTCAGGGGTATGTCAGTAGTCCAGACACACTCAAGGCCGCGGCTCTCAATAAAATCTTTTATTATTTCAAAATCCGGGTGGGCAGAAAGGTCTCCATTGAATACTAGGGTATTTCCGATGCGGCCGCCGGTTCCGCCTATAAAACCCTGAGCGTAACCGGGCAGCTGAATGTGACCCGGACGGACCAACAGCACATTCAGCGCCGGCGCCCGCAGGGCGCAGGCGGCCGCAATGCCACGGTCGTATGTTATAACCGAGTCTTCATCAACAGGAAGTGCGCTGCATCTTGCATAGCCCTGAGGCACATTAATCTTTATGAGCCCCAGCTCATCAGCAGCCTCAAGAAGCTCCGGTGCAGTGTGTTTCAGATTGTGGATAAAATATTTGCCTGTGGAACATGCGTTGTACAGCACATCAGCCGGATATTTGCTGCCGAGCAGGGCAGAATCACCATGAAAAACCTTGCCACGTGCAAGATGACAATGCAAAATATCGGGGTGACAAGATATGGCGGAATCCACATTTTCTGCGGCCTCCACCCGTTTTACCTCATGTCCCTCGCTCAGTAAATATTCAATTAACTCAGGAGAAGCAATCTCCGAAATATATACTCTGCTCATACAATCAGTATAAGCGAAAAATATGGAAAAGTCCAGCCACATATGCTATACTGGAAGCTAGATAAGGAAAGGTAAGGTGGCAAAATGATTACCATTGGAAATGACTGGGATCAGGCTCTGACAGGAGAATTTGAGAAAGAATATTATCTGAAACTGCGTGAATTTCTGGCTGCTGAATATGAAACGCAGCAGATTTATCCTCCAAAGGAGGACATTTTCAATGCATTGAGATATTCATCATACAACGGAACCAAGGTGGTAATCCTGGGGCAGGACCCCTATCATCAGCCTGGACAGGCCCACGGACTGTGCTTTTCTGTAAACAAGGGCGTGAAGATTCCGCCTTCACTGGTGAACATTTACAAGGAACTTCAGGCAGACCTTGGAATTATGCCGCCTGACCACGGTTATCTGGCAGACTGGGCTAAGCAGGGAGTTCTCCTCCTCAACGCCACGCTCACCGTCCGTGACAGCCAGCCTAACTCCCACAGGAACAAAGGCTGGGAGCTTTTCACCGACAGGGTAATTGAGCTTCTCAACCAGCGTGAAACACCCATGGTTTTCATCCTCTGGGGAGCCAACGCCAAGGCAAAGGAAGAACTGATTACCAATCCGGCCCACATGATACTGACCGGCGCTCATCCAAGCCCGCTGTCAGCCTACAACGGTTTCTTCGGCGGCCAGTATTTCAGCAGGGCAAACAGATTCCTTGAGGCAACCGGCCAGACGCAGATTGACTGGCAGTTATAAAGGGGTATTTGATGAAATGGTTTTCTTTTTGTCCGGCTTTGTTTTCCAAAAAGAAAACAAACGGTAGGGTTTAGAAAACTTCTTAAATGATGCATATCGAAAAAAGGTGAAAAAAATCGTATATTGTCGAGATGACAGCAGGTCTATCCATAATAATTGGAAAACAGCAGTAAAAATCGCTCTTAAAAGGCAAAAGTTTTCTTGAACAGGCCAAAAGTTTTCTAAAAGAAAACAAACACCACCCAAAAGAAAACCAAACCTAAAATTCACTTCAAAAACACCAAAAAACCCGCTCAGCTGAGCGGGTTTTTCTGCATATTATTTCAGATTTTCAGGATTAAGGCCTTCCAGTTCAGGAATCACGAAGATTCCGTCCTTTCTGATGAGCACATCGTCGAACCAGATTTCGCCGCCGCCGTACTCTGCACGCTGAATCATCACAAGGTCCCAGTGAACAGCAGACTTGTTGCCGTTGAAAGCATCTTCGTATGCCATACCTGGAGTCAGGTGGAAGCTGCCGCAGATTTTTTCATCGAAAAGTGTGTCCTTCATAGGGTGGAGGACGTAAGGGTTCACTCCGATAGCGAATTCACCGAAGTAACGTGCACCTTCATCAGTGTCCAGAAGTTCGTTGATACGCTTGGTGTCGTTGGCAGTTGCGTTGATGATTTTGCCGTCCTTTACCTCAAATACGATGTTTTCGTAAGTGAAGCCCTGTTCTTCGCTGAAAGTATTGTAGCTGATGGTACCGTTCATGGAATCCTTGACAGGTGCAGTGTAAACTTCGCCGTCAGGAATGTTTCTCAGACCGTCGCACTTGATGGCAGGGATGTCCTTGATGGAGAAAGTAAGGTCAGTGCCAGGGCCGACAATGCGGACTTTGTCAGTGCGGTTCATCAGGTCAACCAGCGAATCCATGGCTTTGGACATTTTTTTGTAATCAAGGGTGCATACATTGAAGTAGAAGTCTTCGAATGCTTCCTGTGACTTATTTGCAAGCTGTGCCATAGAAGCGTTAGGGTATCTTAAAACAACCCATTTAGTCTTGTTTACACGGTAATCAAGTGTAGGTCTTGTCAGTTTGTAGTACATGTTAAGCTTTTCGGAAGGAACGTCACTGAGTTCGGAAACGTTGTCTCCGGCGCGGACTGCGATATATGCGTCCATGCCCTTCATCTGATAAAGCTGGTAATCGTTTAAAAATTCAATCTGATCCTCGTCAGCTCCCAGCAGAACTTCTCTGAGAACTGCGCTGTCTCTATGGTTTACGTAAGGCTTTGCGCCCAGCTCGTAAGCATCTTTGATAAGCTGTCTTACCAGTGGTTTGCAGCATTCGCCTTCATAGTCAATAAGAACTTTTTCGCCTTCCTTCAGATCGCAGGAATATCCTGTGAGCAGTCTGGAAAGCTCTTTTACTCTTGGATCCATCGTTATACCTCCGTTATATATTTGCGGCTGTGGCCGTTCGTTTTCAATACGGATAATATTATACCCCAGATCGCTGGAAAATAAAAGAACAAATATGTCTTGATTTGTCGGTTAAAAAGCACTAAAATTATAATGTTAAAGTAAAAATCCTGATAATAATACATGGAGAATTATATGAGAACGATTTTTGTCATTAACCCGGCAGCAGGTCAGGGCAAAGGGATTGACAAGTTTATTGAAAAAATAAAAAAGGCCGCGGCCAAAACTTCCACAGAGGTTGAATTTTACACAACCAAAGCCATAAGTGATGCAGAAGCATTTGTCAATGAAATCGGCAGGCTTTCTGAAGGAAGCGGCGAGGAAATCCGCGTGATTGCATGCGGTGGTGACGGTACTGTAAACGAAGTCCTCAACGGCGTTATTAAATACGAAAATCTGGTCATGGGTGTGATTCCAATCGGGACAGGCAATGATTTCGTCAGAAATTTCCCTGAAGCAGGTGATTTCAGAGATGTGGAAGCGCTGCTCCGCGGCAGTGTGGCTCAGTGTGATGCAATCAGATACAGCGGATTTACTGACGGAAAAGAGCAGACAAGATACTGTGCAAACATGTTCAACATCGGTTTTGACTGCAACGTGGTTGACCAGACCAACACTATAAAGAAATATCCTCTGATAGCCGGTTCTCTGGCATATCTCATGGGAATAGGTGCTACTTTCATCAAGAAAAAAGGAGCTGATCTTAAGGTAACCGTTGACGGTGTGGTTGAAAATGACGGCCCGCTGCTGCTCACTTCAATTGCCAACGGATGCTACTGCGGCGGCGGCGTAAAGAGTAACCCTTGCGCTGTGGTACAGGACGGCCTTATGGACATCAACATCATAATGGACGTAACCCGCATGGAATTTTTAAATCTTTTCCCTAAATATTCCAAAGGAACTCACATGGAAGTTCCGGGAATTGAAAGGATTCTCTGTGCCAGACAGTGCAAAAAAGTTGTGGTTGAGCCTCGTCAGGGCAGCATGAGATTATGTGTCGACGGGGAAATCGTGGATGCAGGAAAAGTGGAATTTGAATGTGTACAGAATGCATTCAGACTGCTGATACCTGCAAAATAAACCAGTAAATTAATTTTCAACACAAGAAAGGAATATATTATGCGTTATAAATTTTGCCCTCAGTGCGGAGCTGAGTTAACAGAAAAAGAAATCGGTGATGAAGGTTTAGTGCCTTTCTGTCCGGAATGTAACAGACCTTGGTTTGATACTTTCTCAACATGCATCATCTGCCTGGTTGTAAGCGACGAAGACGGCGAATGTGTACTCATGAAAGAAGCAAACATTTCCAAGATTTATCACAACCTGGTATCCGGATTCATGAAACCTGGTGAAAATGCTGAAGAGACTGCAATCCGTGAAGTTAAGGAAGAAACAGGCCTTGACCTTGAATATATTGAATCTGCAGGCACTTACTGGTATGGCAAGAAGGACATGCTTATGATCGGATTCTTCGGCCATGCAAAAAAGGCAGAACTGGTTCTTTCCAGCGAAATCGATACAGCTAAGTGGGTTCCTTTTGAAGAGGCTCTTACACTGGTAGCTCCTAAAGGCGCAATTTCATACGCTCTTATTGAAAAATACATTGAAAAAATCAAGAACGAAAAATAAATTGTACAATTAAAGTAGGACTGAAATGGAAAACAAAAAATGGTATTTGATGGGCCTGCGGGAAGGACTTCCTATAGGCCTTGGTTATTTTGCAGTAGGATTTACACTTGGAATAGCGGCAAGAGAAGCTGGAATCACTGCTTTTCAGATGGGGCTCATGTCATTTCTGATGCATGCATCGGCAGGCCAGTTTGCTGTAATTACAGTAATTGCAGGCCAGTCCGGCTATGTTGCCATGATTCTGACACAGCTGGTAATCAACATACGTTACCTGCTTATGTCAGCAGCGCTTTCGCAGAAAATAAATCATGATACTTCCATGCCGAAACGCTTGCTGCTTTCATATTTTGTGACGGACGAAATCTTCGGAATCTCAGCATCTGTAAAAGGTGAACTGAATCCGTTCTATAATTACGGTGCAGCCACTCTGGCATCACCGGGCTGGATTATTGGTACTGTTCTGGGCGTGCTCGTGGGCAACATCCTGCCGCCAAGCCTTGTCAGCGCACTTTCTGTGGCGCTTTATGGCATGTTCCTGGCAGTGGTTATTCCTGCATCCCATGAAAGCAAAGCAGTGGCAGTTGTGGTAATCGCATCAATGGCAGCAAGTCTGGTATTTGACCTGATTCCTCTGCTTTCAGGAATTTCCGGCGGAACTAAAATTATAATCCTGACCATTGTAATTGCAGCTGCAGCGGCAATTATCAGACCAGTAAAGGAAGAAGCGGCATCTGCAGAAACAGCAGAGGGCGGAAAGGAGGCGCAGTAATGAATTTTGACCAGAATACTTATATATATTTCATTGTTGCGGCTCTGACAATTTACGCAATCCGTGCTCTGCCGCTGACACTTATCCAGAAGGAAATCACAAACACCTTCGTCCGTTCCTTCCTGTATTACGTGCCTTATGTGACCCTGGCTGTTATGGCTTTCCCGGCAATAGTAACTGCCACAAGCTCGCTGATTTCAGGGGTTGTAGCTTTTGTGGTGGCTGTGGTGGTTGCATGGATTGACGGCAACCTGTTCAAGGTTGCGGTGGCATCCTGTGTGGCAGTGTATGTGACGGAACTGATTATTATGTAGAATTAAAAAGACAAGGACATGCTTTAAATGACCTTGTCTTTTTTGTATGTTCATAATTGATTATACTTCTTTTACTTCTGCACCGCAGGAGCTTCTTTGGACGCTTTCCACACCGTTGATGCAGGCTGCCTTGGTGGTGTAACCCTCAGAAACTGCGATTACCTGGCCATTGCAGGCTTTAAGACGGAAACGGAACTCTTCGGCTTCATCCTTGTAAATTTCAAATGCCCCTGGTTTAGCAGGTTCGCCATCGTCTTCCCCTTCTGCAATGCTTCTCAGTCTTTTGTAAATTGCGCTGAAGAAATCGCCCACCTGTTCACCGCCTTCAGTGCTGATTTCAACTTCGTTTTCTTCCAGTGCGCTTGCTACAATTTCAACAGCAGCATCAAATGCATCTTCATGGTAACTCATATCAATACCTCCTTACTAGGGACAAGCTATTCGTTGTACTTGTCTAAATTATTCCAGTCAATTTCATTTTCAGGGATGAAACCACTTTCTTCTGCAATTTTCATATGATTTGATTCCGGCAGAGTTGATTTGGTGAAATCAGGATCCCATGCCAGAACAAGCTTTTTAACAAATTCATATGCGAACTTCTGATCCTCTTCAGGGAGCATATCAACAAGTTTCGCAATATCGGCTGCTATGGTTGTCATGTGTGTCCCTCCTTATTTATAAATATCTCCGCGGTTACCAATATCTTTCGCACTAATATTTTAAATCATCCGCCACTCCATGTCAACAGCCCGCCGTATTGACTGCAAAAGGCTTATGATGTAACATTGAACTATATAAAATGCAGAATCAAGGAGGCAGGAGATGGGCAGAATTCAGAAATCAATACATCCCGATGATGATTTACATTATGAAAAAATGGGCCTTAAAAAGGGCCAGGTGGAGCTATGGGAAGACGGTATGCGCACTGATGGCAGCAAGGGGACATACGAGTGGTGGTATTTTGATTCCCACTATCCTGACGGCACCAAGTTGGTGATTTTCTTCTTTTCTAAGTCGCCCATCGCTGTTGACGGTCCGGTCAAGCCGATGACCACCATGGAACTGACTCTGGCAGACGGCACCAAATATTCAGAAGAAGTCCACGAAACCATTGCAAACAGCTATTATGCCAAGGACCGCTGCGATGTGAAAATCGGTGAAAGCAGCATTTCGGGCGATCTGAAGCATTATGATATTACTTTTAAAGGCAATACAATGGAAGCAACTGTGACTCTTGACGGCACAATTCCGGCATGGCGCTCTCAGACCGGCAGTATTTTTTTCGGTGACAATGAGGAGTATTATTTTGCATGGCTGCCAGCAATTCCTGAAGGCCGTGCAGTTGCAGATGTAAAATACGACGGAAAGGAAGTCCATCTGGAAGGCAGCGGTTACCATGACCACAACTGGGGCAATATCTCCATGCTGAAACTGATGCACCACTGGTACTGGGGCCGCGCAAAGGTAGGCGATTACAAGGTGATTTCTTCCTGGATAACCGGCGAAAAGAAATACGGCTACAAGGAGTTCGATGTGTTCATGCTGGCCAAAGATGATAAAATTCTGGGGGACAACAGCAATCATACGCTGAAATTCCTGCCGGCAGAAGAATACATTGATCAGCAT
>JAFQHT010000068.1 GCA_017397825.1 Bacillota bacterium
AATATAAAAGGAGAAGAGATTATGGGAAAATTAGGATACAGACTTGCGCAGATGATGGTGGGCCGCTACGGTTTCGACCAGTTCAGCCGTGACCTGCTGGCTTACGGCATGATTCTTTCCATCTGCGACATTTTCATACCGGGCGGGATAGTGAAATTTATCGGAACTTTACTGATTATCTTCGCTATATACAGAATGTTCTCAAGAAATCACGCTAAAATGCGCCTCCAGCTGGACTGGTACAGGACATATATTGATGGTCCGCTCCGCAGCTGGCTTGCCCGCGACCGCAAAAACTATTGCTATTTCAAATGCCCGACCTGCAAGCAGGTCCAGAAAGCACCTAAAGGCCGGGGCCGCATACGCGTAACCTGCCACAAGTGCGGTAATGTGTTTGAGAAAAAGGTTTGAGATTAACAATATTCTTCCGTTTATAGGGTGTTTTTCTTTTGTCAAGAAACTTATGGAGGTTTTTATGCAAATTTCAAATTTGGAAACATTTATAGCCGTATCTAAAACATTAAATTTCAGCAAAGCCGCAGAAATGCTTTATGTAACCCAGTCAACAGTTTCCTCCAGAATCAAATCTCTGGAAGATGAACTGAAAGTTGTACTGATTGAAAGAAACAAGCAAAATGTTTCACTTACTCCCGTTGGAGAACATTTTCTGGTTCAGGCAACGGAAATATGCCGACTTTATAAAAATGCCGAAGAAGATGCATTGATGTACGACCGGTACAGCGGTCGTATATCGATTTGCGCACCGGAATCAGTCTGGAGACACTCATTTAACAGTGTCATAAGCGAGTTTCAAAGGCGGCACAGCAATGTTGCCTTAAAATTGGCTTCCGGTCATTCCGAATTTGTAATCCAAGACCTTTTAAATAAAAACGTTGATTTGGGCATAATTTTTTATCGGGTAATGTCTGATGAAATCGAAACCATTCCTTACTGCAGCAGCACCTTCCATTTGGTTGCCACTCCTGAATTGGCAAAAACCATAGAAGCACCTGTAACCCCCGAGAATCTTTTCAGCCACCCATTTATTTATTGTGACTGGGGGCTGCCATTCGAAAAATGGTATGTACAATACTATAAGCATAGAAGTCACTTCTGCGAAATCAACGGAACCTCTCTTTTTATCGACTACCTACTCTCTGGAAATGGTTTAGGTTTCCTGCCAAGCAGAATATCAAAAAAATATATTGATTCCGGCAAATTGGTGGATATCCCCTATATGCACAGTCTTCAGGCTCCCATCGATCAATCCTTCCTTATTTTTCTTCCTCAAAATTATGAAAAAGTCAAGGCTATAGTTGATATTGCCCTGCAACAAAAGGAATTATATAATCTATAATTTTTCATCTAAAAAGCTGCTCCTATGAGCAGCTTTTTTTTAATTTAGTGTTTTAATCTTTCATTCCACATATTGTTTCATTGATTTTTTCTATTAGGAAAACAGATTTTTTTTGTTTTACAAAAAGTACCATACACAATTATTATGAAAATGTCTAGTGATGCTATTCAGTTATTTCAATATTATGACTAGGAGGTAATTCTAATGGAAAAACAAGTTTTATTCGAGAAAAAGGGTTACAAGGGATACATTATTTTAAACAGACCGGAAAAATTGAACTCTCTTACAATGGATATGTATCGTGAGATTGGCCTTATCCTCGATCAAATCGAAAACGATCCTGAAATCCGTGTTGTTATCATGAAAGGAAACGGCAGATGTTTCTCTGCTGGTTACGATTTAAGTCAGGAAGCCCCAAATCCCGACTTTGATGCCTTTGAGGACAGAAGAGAAACTGAGCTTTCTAATGCCAACAGGTGGAAAATCTGGCGTTCCAACAAACCGTTTATCGCTCAGGTGAACAAGTATTGCTTAGGCGGCGCCTGCGAGCTTATTCTCCCTTGCGATTTCATTTTGGGAGATGACGAACTGGTAATCGGTGAGCCTGAAATTCAGTTCGGTACATATCCAGGACTCCTGATGATTCCTTGGGTTTGCGGATTGAGGCAGGCCAAGGAACTTCTTCTTCTGGGAAGCAAGATTACAGGAAAAAAGGCAGCTGAAATAGGTCTCATTTCTCGCTCATATCCTGCAGATAAGTTGGAAGAAGAAGTTGAAAAGCTGGCAGACGAGCTTATCAGAATTCCGCAGAATGCTATTGCTCTTCAGAAGCGAGGAATAAACAGAGCTTTTGACATTATGGGTATCCGACAGGCTTGCGAAAGCTGGGAAGATTTAACCATGCTGTATCATTTCACGGAAACAGAAGAAACAAGAAAATTCAATGAAATAGTTGATGCAGAAGGCGTTAAAGCTGCTCTGGCGTGGAGAGAAAAGTATTTCAGTGAATAAGCGTAAAAATTGTACTTTCACATTCTAACAATCTGATACCAATAAAACTTTTTAATAGGAGGATTGACTATGAAAGAGAAAAAAGAATTTAGGTTTCCAAGTACCTCTACCCTGTTAATGTGTGTAACCGCAGTAATGTGGTTGCTCACCTATATAGTACCGGCGGGACAATTTGACAGAGCTCTTAACGAAGCCACAGGAAGAGAAGGCGTTGTAGCAGGCTCTTTCCATTATATAGAGCAGAGTCCTGTCAACATAGGACAATTATTCCAGGCACCATACTGGGGTCTTATGGAAGTAATAGACATTATTGCTCTTGTATTTATCGTAGGGGGCGCTGTAGGAGTTATCATTGAGAGCGGAGCTATCCACGCAGGCATAAACAAGATTGCTCAAAAAACAGGAGGCAAAGGTGATGCAGTATTTGTTATCCTTATGCTTGCCTTTGGTGCCGCTTCAACCTTCCTTGGACTGGCTGAAGAATTTATCGTATTTGTTCCTCTTCTCACTTCCATAGCAATATCATTGGGTTATGATAAAATTACAGCTGTTGCGGTAATTCTTTTAGGGGTTTATGGTGCAGGAGGCTTTGCACTTTTCGGGCCTTACAATACCATGATAGCCCAAAAAGTAGCTGAAGTAGAGCTTCTTTCAGGAATGGGCCTGAGAGCCATCGGCTGCCTGGGCTGTGTTGCAATTTCAATACATCATGTTCTCAGATACGGCAAAAAAATTAAAAACGATCCGACTGCCAGCTTATTGTATGACAAGAACGACAAATCATTAAAACTCGACGAAGATAAAGTGAAAAAGGACATAATCGATTTAAGCCAGTATGAACTCACACCTAAGCGTAAGGCCACTTTGTTCGTTCTCATAGTTGGACTCATTATTATGGCTATCGGCGTACTTAAGTGGGCATGGTGGTTTGAACATATGTCAGCTTTATTCCTGGTAATGGCAATTATCTGTGGCCTGATTAATTTTAACCTCAGCTTTGACAAAGTAGTAAACTGTTTCGTTGAAAACGCTGCAGGAATGGCTACGGTAGCTATCCTTTTAGCGCTTTCCCGTTCTATTGTGTACATTATTACAGAAGGACAAATCATCGATACCATCATATACGCAATTTCCATTCCGCTTTCACATCTGAGCGGTGTGCTCGCTGCATGGGGTATCTACATTTCTCAGCTTGTAGTTAACTTCTTCATTCCGTCATCAAGCGGACAGGCCATGGTTGTAATGCCGATACTCACACCTCTTGCCGACCTTATCGGCGTGTCAAGACAGGTTGCTGTTCACGCTTTCACCGCGGGTGATTATTTCGGAAATATGATTATTCCAACTCATCCGACCACACTCGCCTGCCTTGCAATTGCAGGAATTCCTTACAACAAGTGGTTCAAGTATGTACTTCCTTGCT
Organism: Bacillota bacterium; assembly: GCA_017397825.1. Lineage (GTDB taxonomy): Bacteria > Bacillota > Clostridia > Peptostreptococcales > Anaerovoracaceae > SUG1106. The sequence continues at coordinate 3,792 of JAFQHT010000068.1, forward strand.
TCTTAAAGTGGAGCGCCTGGGTTTTAGTAGTGCTTGCAATCGGTGTGATGACAAACTGGGCATTTTAACAGCAGATAACAGGAGGAAATATGAATTTATTTGAATATCAGGGGAAAGAACTATTTTCCAAAGCCGGAATCCCTGTGCCAAAAGGTATTATAGTAAAAAATGCAGATGAAACGCCTGATATTGACGGCGGTAGAGTCGTTAAAGCGCAGGTATTGACGGGCGGCAGAGGTAAGGCTGGTGCAATAAAGAAATGTGATACTAATGAAGAAATAAAACAGGCTGTAAGAGACATTCTTGCAATGAAGGTCAAAGGACACAGCGTAAAAGCTGTCTTGATTGAGGAGCTCAGTTCCGTTAAAGAAGAGTATTATTTCAGCATCGCCATCAATCGTAAGAATAAAAACTTTATTATGATGTTTTCAAGACAGGGCGGCATTGAGGTTGAATCTCTTGCTGCCGACAAGTTCACCACCGTTGAAATCAATCCTGTGATCGGACTTCGCCCCTACATGATAAAGGAACTTCTGCTTTCATCGGGGCTTGACGGAAATGAACAACTTAAAGAAGTAATTGAAAAGTCCTATGAACTGTTCACTCTTGAGAAAATGCAACTTTTAGAAATGAACCCTGTGGCGTTGACTGCTGCGGATGAAATTATGGTTCTTGATTCAAAGATTGTTCTCGATGACAACTATCTGAGCGGATCGGTGGAATTCAGTGAAAACGAAAGTGGCTCACTCACTCCTGTAGAGGCGAAAATTGCACAGTATGGAGCTACAGGTGTAGAGCTCGATGGAGACATTGCGGTTGTATGTGCGGGAGCAGGTGTTTCCATGGCGACCGCTGACAGTATTGTACGAAAAGGCGGAAGTGTCAGACTTATTTTTGATACCGGCACCCTGCCTTCTGACAGCAGTGACGAAAGCAAAAGAATTTGGGCATCCAATGCGTATGCCGCTGTACTTGATTTAAATCCAAAAGTCATCCTCTTCAATGAGTTTTATCAGGCAGGACGGCTTGATTATGAAGCTATGACAATAAAATATGTCATGGAAGAAGCCGCCGAGAGAATACCTGTGATTTTCAGATGCAAAGGCAGGATGGCTGAGGCTGCAAATGAAATACTCAAGGATACTAAAATATACATTACGGAATCCTATGAGGATGCTTGCGATATGGCTATCAAAGCAGCAAAGGAGGGAATAACATGGCGATAATTGTTAATAATAATTCCCGCACTATCATTCAGGGAATCACCGGTACAACAGGAAGAACTTTTGCTGAGCGAATGAGCCAGCATTATGACACATTTGTAGGTGGTGTTACGCCCGGTAAGGCAGGAGAAACTGTCTGCGGAAAACCTGTTTTTAATTTTGTGCGTGATGCCGTGGCTGCGCTTGGTGCCAACACTTCAATAATTGTGGTCCCTTCCAGATTTGTAAAAGATGCCGTTTATGAGGCCGTGGATGCCGGCATTAAAACCATCTGGACTTATACAGACGGGGTTTCTGTCCACGATGCTGTGGACATGGTTCATTACTGCAGGATGAACGGAGTAAGGCTGGTTGGCCCAAATTCCGCGGGTGTTCTTTCTCCGGGCAAGGCCAGCGCTGCTGAGCATAACGAAAAAATGTTGCCTCTCGTTCCGGGCAATATCGGTCTTCTTTCAAAAAGTGGGAGTCTCAGTTATGAAGTAATCAACATGATTTACAACGCGGGTTTTGGCTTCAGCACGATTATCTGCATAGGCGGTGACCCTGTCTTAGGCACTACCTGCGCTGATGTGCTGGAAATGTTCGCTTGTGATGAAGAAACCGAAGCAATTGTTATGGTCGGTGAACTTGGAGGTACAGACGAGGTCGACTGTGCTGAGCTGATTAAAACCATCAAAAAGCCAATCGTAGGCTATATCAGCGGTCATACTGCTCCACCTCAGAAAAAGATGGGACACGCAGGAGCAATTGCAGGAGGCGCCGGTGAAACTGCCAAGGAAAAAACTGAAGTGCTTGCGGCTGCGGGTGTAATTACCGTCAGCAGCATTGAAGAAATTCCCGAAGCCCTTAAAAAGCTGAAAGAAAGAATTTAACACAGGCTTAGTTCATTTATCGATTTTACAATCAAAAAACCTCCGGGAGCAGGTGACACAATCCATCTGCTCCCGGAGCGGAATTAATACTATTAGAATCTCAGTGACCGGCAGGTAAGGCTGCCATCAATTTTACCGAACTCGCTGGTATTGATAAGCTTTATTTCGCAACCGAACTTTGCAACTATGTCGGCAAACTGTTTTGACCCTTCTGCGTTGGTACGTTCCCACTGGCCTGCATATTTTTCACCGTTTCTGAAATCGGTTGCATGGTTTGCGTACGAGAATTCTTTTAAATGTTTCCCTTCTTCATCTTTCTTAATATAGTATTAAAAATTATTTATTTACTTGTTTTTCTTACTTCCTCAACCAGCGGCTTTATCGCCTCACGGTCCACCTTGTCGCAGCCTTCTTCCACCATGCGGAGAAGCTCGCGCTCTTCGGCATTCATGTTGAGACCTTTATCACGGAGCATTTTTTTCATCATCTTCAGTACCAGGTTGTCAACCTTGTCGATTTTTGCAGGATCGAATGCGCCAGGCATGAAGAAACAAGTAAGCTGACGCAGCCACTTCTTGTCAAAGTTCACGTCACGGAGCTGCATACGGGTTTCTGTGGTGTGCACATTGATGCCGACTGCAAAAACTATTACATTCTTTTTTGGTTCTTCCACCAGCCAGAAATACTGACGTATCCACTTTTTGAATTTGTCGAATCCTCTGATTCCGCCGGCATGAACACCGCCGCCATAGATTATTGTGTCATATTCGTCAAGGCCGCTTCTTGTAGCCTTGGAAAGTTCAATTACAGGGCAGTCCAGTTCTTCACCGATCCAGTGAGCATACTTTTCAGTACTGCCGTATTTATTTGCATAAATTACTATTGTTCTTTCCATAATCTCTTCTCCTACATTTTTACGTTTTCACTGCCCAGCAGGCCGATCATGATATTGTGCAAAGCTTCTGATGGCTTTACCCAGAGTTCCCGGTCAGTCTTAAGCATTTTGCTGCCCGGCAGGTATATGAGTACCTGGTAGTTGCCAGGGTGGCGTGCCAGATTGGTTTTTAGCAGCTGCAGTGTCATTTCTTCGTTCATCTGAGGGTCAATGCGGAGTTTAATCATACCTGCAGGTTCTTCTGCCGGTTGCACTGCCGGTTTCTGACCGTTTTCGGCAGGTTTCGACACGATTGCTGAAGGCACAGCCGCTGTTTTTCCACCGGAATTGTCCCTGCTGCGTCTGAAACTCTGTCTGTCAGTGAATCCGTGGCTGACAGCCTCGTCTATTTCAAGGATTTCATCGGCCAGAATCTTCGGTGCTTCATCTTCCTTGAAGTTTATAGTTCCCTTTACGGCCACTACCATGTCAGCCCCGGTTGCCGCCGCACAGCGCTCATAAACATTAGGGAAAACCACAACCTCAGCGACACCATAAAGGTCTTCCAGGTCGAGGAAGGCCATCATTTTGCTGCTCTTGGTTATAAGGGTTTTCTTTCCGGAAATCATGCCGCTTATGATGCAGCTCATGCCGTCTGTGATTTCAGCGTTTTCAGGGTCTTCCTCAGCCCTGTGGATGTCGTCGCAGGTGATAGACGAAACTCTTTCCATGCGCTCGATATAATCGTTGAGCGGATGGTCGGTCAGGTAAACACCCAGCATTTCCTTTTCCATGGCCAGCTGAATGTCCTTAGGGAAAGGCTTCACGTCTGGCAGTCTTCCGCCCATGGATTCAGTGTTCATGGTCTCAGATGCCAGCTGGAAAAATGACATCTGTCCTTCGATGTTTTTCTTGGAAGTGTTCTGAGCAGATTCCACAAGCCCTTCATAAACGGAAAGCATGGCCGCACGGTTATCAGAAAGACAGTCGCAGGCACCGGCCTTGATCAGACTTTCCACCGCTTTTTTATTTACCTGAGAAATGTCCACATTGCTGATGAAGGAGAAAATATCCTTCGGCACACCTTTTTCCTTGCGGGAAGCAATGATGGCGTCGATTGCACCTTCGCCCACGTTCTTGATGCCAAGAAGGCCGAAACGTATCTTACCCCTTTCAACACTGAACTTTTTCTGGCTGGCTGCCACGCAAGGCGGCAGTACTTTAATGCCCATGTCAGCGCAGTTTCTGATGTAGCGGGCAATCTGCTTGGCATCACCCATAACGCTGGTCATAAGTGCCGCCATAAATTCCACTGGGTAGTAAGCCTTGAGCCAGCCTGTTTCGTAGGCCACAACTGCGTAAGCCGCAGCGTGGGACTTATTGAAAGCGTACTGGGCAAAGCTTATCATATCTTCAAAAATCACTTCTGCCGCATGCTCTGAAATACCGTTGCGCACGCAGCCCATGATTTCAATGTTGCCGTTTTCATCGTCCTTGCCATGGATGAAATACTGTTTTTCCTCCAGCATAACGTCCATTTTTTTCTTGGACATTGCACGGCGCACCAGGTCGGAACGGCCGTAGCTGTATCCCCCAAGGTCACGCACAATCTGCATAACCTGTTCCTGGTAAACAAGGCAGCCGTAGGTTACGTCCAGAATAGGCGCAAGAGCCTTATCCACGTATTTGATGCCTGCAGGATTTTTTTTGTTTTCAATATATTTAGGAATGGAGTCCATAGGACCCGGTCTGTAGAGAGAAATACCCGCTACTATATCTTCGAAACATGTCGGCTTCAGATTCTTCATGAACTGGGTCATTCCACCTGATTCCAGCTGGAAAACGCCGCCTGTGTTGCCGGCAGAAATCATTTCGTAGACCTTCGGGTCGTCGTAACCCATCTTGCTGAAGTCAATCTTCACGCCATGGTTGTGTTCGATAAGCTCCAGGGCATCCCGTATTACAGTCAGGTTTCTCAGGCCCAGGAAGTCCATCTTGAGCAGACCCAGTTCTTCAATGGTAGTCATTGTAAACTGAGTTGCAGGACCTTTATCAGAAAGGTACAATGGCACATACTCATCAATCGGTGCCTTGGAAATTACCACGCCTGCCGCATGAGTTGATGCATGGCGGGCCATGCCTTCAAGAGCCTTGGCCATGTCGATTACTTCCCTTGCCTCTTCATCATCTTCATAAAGAGCCTTCAGGTCAGGACTGGTTTCCAGAGCCTTGTCAATGGTCATATTCAGCTCAAAAGGTATAGCCTTGGCAATTGCATCAGCCTTGGCGTAGCTTACGCTCAGGGAACGGGCAACGTCCCGGACTGCCTGCTTTGCCTTCATTGTACCGAAGGTAATAATCTGCGAAACTCTGCCTTCACCGTACTTGCGTGTTACATAGTCGATAACCTCCTGACGGCGCTCATAGCAGAAGTCAATATCAATATCCGGCATGCTGACTCTTTCAGGATTTAAGAAACGCTCAAAGATAAGACTATACCTGATAGGGTCAATATCGGTGATTTTAAGACAGTAAGCAACGATGGAGCCGGCGGCAGAACCTCTGCCCGGACCAACCATGATGTTGTTGCTCTTTGCATAATTTATGAAGTCCCATACGATGAGGAAGTATTCAACGTACCCCATAGACTCGATGGTGTTTATTTCGTAGTTAAGACGCTCGTAAAGCTCAGGGCCCGGATTTTCGCCGTAGCGTTCCTTAAGTCCTGCTTCACAGAGTTCTCTCAGGTACTCTCCGTTGGTCTTGCCGTCAGGCGCCGTAAATTCTGGCAGGTGGTATTCGCCGAATCTGAAGTCGAAGTTGCAGGCATCAGCCACCAGCTGAGTATTGTCACAGGCATCCGGCGCGTAAGCAAAGATTTTACGCATCTCGTCTTCGCTCTTGAGATAGAACTCGTCGTTAGGGAAAGTCATTCTGTTTTCGTCATCCAGAGTTGTAGCAGTCTGGATTGCCAGCAGTACGTCGTGAGCCTTGGCGTCTTCTTTGCGCACATAGTGGACGTCGTTTGTTGCAACCAGCGGCACGTCAAGTTCTGCAGAAAGGCGCTTCATATCCTCCAGAATTGCCATTTCCTCTTCAAGGCCCTGGTCCTGCAGCTCCAGATAGAAATTGCCGCGGCCGAAAATATCAAGCAGGGCCTGTGCCTCAGCCTTTGCTCCTGCGTAGTCGTTTACAAGCAGCTTGTGCTGTACATCCCCTGCCAGACAGGCAGAAAGGCAGATCAGCCCCTCGCTGTGGGCTGCCAGCACGTCCTTGTCGATACGAGGCTTGTAGTAATATCCGCGGATATAGCCTTCGGAAACTATTTTAATCAGGTTCTTGTAACCTGTCTCATTTTTTGCAAGCAGAACAAGGTGGCCCTGGTATTTGTCCTTGTCCACCTCTTTATCAGTAAGCCTGCGGGCAGCGGTATAAACCTCGCAGCCGATAATCGGCTTGATGCCCTGCTTCTTACATTCTTTATAAAAATCAACTACGCCGAACATAACACCGTGGTCGGTGATGGCCAGGCTTTCCATGCCCAGCTCCTTAGCCCTCGCAACAATATCCTTGATGCGGGCCGCCCCGTCCAGCAGGCTGTATTCGGTATGTACATGCAGATGTGTAAATGCCATGATTTTATCTCCTTTGATGCTAATTGTACCACATTTTTAACTTCCGTAAAAGCCTTTATCGTGGTAAAATCATTTCAGAAAAAGAAAAATAAAGGAGGAATCCTTCATGGCAAAACCTTTGAAAATATTATTGGCAATACTGTTCATCATCCTGCTCATTGCGGGCGGATATGCGGCATATGTTCTCACCACATACTACCGCATAGAGGATAATCAGGAGCTTGTCCCTGAACTGACCGGAATCATAGAGCCCGGCGCCCTTTCTGTAGCAGTACCTGCATTTGACGTTGTTACAGACGAAAAACTCTCAGTAACATCCTGGAATATAGGTTTCGGAGCCTACACCGACCAGTTCAGTTTTTTCATGGACGGAGGTGAATATGCACGCGGCTTCAGTAAAGAAGCAGTGCTTGAAAACATGAACAATATTGTCACAGAGGCAGCAGATTTCAAGTCAGACCTGTATCTGCTCCAGGAAGTGGACACTGATTCCACCCGCTCATACCATATTGACCAGAAAAAAATTCTGACAGATGCATTTGGCGGAAGGAATTCTGTATTCGGGCTGAATTACGATTCACCATATCTGTTTTATCCATTTACTGAGCCTCACGGAAAATCAGTATCAGGCCTGCTGACAATATCAGATTTCGAAATCAAGTCCGCAGTCCGCCGCAGTCTGCCCATTCAGGAAGATCTGGCCAAACTGGTGGATCTGGACCGCTGCTACACTGTGAGCCGGCTGAATACTGATGCCGGCAATGCGCTGGTACTGATTAACCTTCATCTGTCTGCCTATACCACAGACCCTGCTATCGCCAACCAGCAGCTTGAAATGCTCTATGAGGATATAAAGGCAGAATACGCTGCAGGCAACTATGTAATCTGCGGCGGGGATTTCAATAAAGACCTGCTCGGAGATTCTTCCCGATATTTCGTTGTGTCTGCTGAAGGTCTCAGCTGGGCTCAGAGTTTTCCTTTCGAAAGTCTGCCCGCCGGGTTTACTCTGGTCGCACCATTTGATGAAGCAGCCC
>JAFQHT010000069.1 GCA_017397825.1 Bacillota bacterium
TTATGGGGCATATAAGCCCCGTTGAGTGCGCGTGTGCGCACGAAACAAACAACCACCCGCTATGCGGGTGCGCATTGCAGGTTATACCAAAAAGGACTCCCCACTGTTACAATAGAGTTGTTCAGGCTTTAAAGTAACTAAGAAAGGAGACCTTTTATGGCAAATAAGAATTATAGTCTTGCACATACAAAATGGATGTGCAAATACCATGTTGTGTTCACTCCAAAGTATAGACGAAAAGCAATATATGGTCAATATAGGGAAGACCTCAGAGAAATAATAAAAACGCTTTGCAAGTATAAAGGCGTAGAAATTATTGAAGGTCATTTGATGGTAGATCATGTTCATCTGCTTCTTGCAATCCCACCGAGGCTCAGTGTGTCCAACTTCATGGGATACCTCAAGGGAAAAAGTGCACTAATGATGTTTGAAAGGCATGCAAACCTCAAATATAAATTTGGAAACCGACACTTCTGGGCAGAAGGCTATTATGTAAGTACCGTTGGGCTCAACGAAGAGACAATTAAGAAGTACATTCAGGAACAAGAAAAACATGACATACTTATGGACAAACTAAGCGTTAAAGAATATGTAGATCCATTCGAATAAAGAAGAGCCCCTTCAGGGGCGGCAAAAGCGGCAAAGGCATTAAGGCTTGAACAAAAGTGAAAGCCCGCGTCTTTAGGCGCGGGCCAGCATCCGGGGCTTATAGCCCCAGAGCAAACCACCCGTTTTACGGGTGGTCATGATTCTTATTTGTACACTATTTACAATTTACTGGACACATGTGTTTTATATTGTATTATTTTACCTAAAAAAACTGCTTTTTTACTTGATGTTATTTTTTTAACAAGTTGGCATGAAAGTTGCTTTTTAATTTATTAGATTTATTTATTGAATATATAAAATGAAATATAGACAGTAACACTTTAATGTGATAAAATAGATAAAATTTTCTTTTTAATTGCAATGCATTATTGCATTACAACATATATTTATTACTTAAATTAAACATTAATATTATTCTGAACATAAATCACAGGAGGAATAAAATGAAAAATAACTTATGTAACTGTAATTGTACCAGCGACAGGAAGGAACAATTTAAAGATCTGCAGCCGGTGCTTGATCAGTATGCACATGTCCCAGGCAGCCTGATTACAATTCTCCAGAAAGCTCAGGATATTTACGGATATCTTTCTGTGGATTGTATCAATCATATATCTGAAGTAACAGGTATAAAACCGGCAAAGATATACGGAGTTGCAACATTCTACGCACAGTTCAGACTTCAGCCTGTCGGTAAGCATTTAATAATGCTTTGTCAGGGAACTGCATGTCATGTCAATGGTTCCGAGATTATTGAAGAAGCAATCAGTGATTTTCTGAATATAAAAGACGGAGAAACCACTGAGGATGGTCTGTTTACACTTAATAATGTTGCCTGTCTTGGCTGCTGTTCACTGGCACCTGTTATGATGATCAGAAGCTCAGAGGGAGATGAAACATATGGTAATCTTACCAAGGATTCTGTAAAACAGATTCTTGCTGATATTCAGAAAAGAGAAAAGGGGGTATAAGCATGAAAGTAGTAGTAGGACAGGGCAGCTGCGGTATTGCTACCGGTGCAAAGAAAACTGCTGCTGAATTTGAAAGGCTTATTGCCGAAAAAAATCTTGATGTAAAAGTAGATGTTACAGGGTGTGTCGGTACATGTTATCTTGAGCCGATTGTTGATATTTATGATGACAATGGTGAAATGACAAGATATGTAAAAGTCAAGCCTGAAAAGGTTGAAGCAATTGTAGAAAGCCACCTTGTCAACCATAATAAATATGAAGAACAGGCAATTACTGCAGAAGATGAACAGTTTGTTGCAAAGCAGCAGAGAGTCGTTCTCAGAAACTGCGGCGTTATTAATCCTGAAAATATTGAAGAATATATTGAAGTAGGTGGATACAAGGCTATTGAGAAAGTTCTTACATCCATGACTGCTGATGAAGTAATTGAAGAAATCAAGATTTCCGGCCTCAGAGGCCGAGGTGGTGCAGGATTCCCTACATGGTTCAAGTGGGATGCAGCGAAAAACAATAAAGGAAAAGAAAAATATCTTGTCTGCAACGCTGATGAAGGAGATCCGGGTGCTTTCATGGACCGTTCAGTTCTGGAAGGAGACCCGCATTCACTCATTGAAGGTATGATTATTGCCGGTTATGCAATGGGCGCCGGCGAAGGTATTATTTACTGCCGTGCTGAATATCCTCTGGCAATCAAGAGACTTGAAATTGCCATGGCTCAGGCCAGAGAAAAAGGATATCTTGGCAAGAATATCTTTGGCAGCGGATTTGATTTTGAGATGAGAATAAAGGCCGGTGCAGGGGCCTTTGTATGTGGTGAAGAGACTGCTCTTATTGCCTCCCTTGAAGGCGAAAGAGGTATGCCAAGACTTAAACCACCTTTCCCTGCGGCCAAGGGTTACTGGCAGCAGCCTACAAACATCAACAATGTAGAAACACTGGCCAATGTTCCTTGGATTATATATAACGGCGGTGCCGCTTTCGGTGCAATGGGTACGCAGCAGTCCAAGGGTACCAAGGTATTTGCTCTGGCTGGCAAAATCAAAAAGGGTGGCCTTGTGGAAGTTCCTATGGGACTTACATTAAGAGATGTTATCTTCGGTATCGGCGGCGGAATTAAAAACGATAAGAAGTTCAAGGCAGTACAGATGGGAGGACCATCCGGCGGCTGTATTCCTGCTGAACTTATTGATACTCCTGTTACATATGAAGATATCAACAAGACAGGTGCCATCGTAGGCTCCGGCGGTATGATCGTAATGGACGAAGATACCTGCATGGTTGACATGGCGAGATATTTCCTCAACTTTACACGTGATGAATCCTGCGGTAAATGTAACTACTGCAGAATCGGTACCAAGAGAATGCTTGAAATCCTTGAAAGAATCACAAGAGGCGAAGGTAAGGACGGAGATATTGAACTCCTCGAAGAACTTGCAATGAAGATCAAGGATGGTTCACTCTGTGGTCTCGGTCAGACAGCACCAAATCCTGTACTTACAACAATAAAATATTTCAGAAATGAATATGAAGACCATATTTACAATAAAAAATGTACTGCTAAGTCCTGTAAGGCACTGATAAGATTCGACATAACTGATAAATGTATCGGATGTACACTTTGCTCTAAAAAATGTCCTGTGGGCGCAATTACAGGCGCTGTAAAGGGACAGCATGCTATTGATCAGGAAAAATGCATCAGATGCGGCAGATGTCTTGAAACCTGCAAGTTTGGTGCAATAGAAAAGAATTAAGGGAGGAGGAATAAAATGAATAAGTACAGACTTAATATCAACGGCAAAGAAGTTACAGGTTTTCCTGGCCAAACTATTCTTGAAGTTGCCAAGGAAAATGACATTTATATTCCTACTCTTTGCTACGACGAAAGAACGAAAATCTACGGTTCCTGCGGACTTTGCATGTGCGAAGTAGAAGGAAATCCTAAGCTTTGCAAAGCCTGCGCTACAGAGATTGCTCCTGATATGGTTGTTAACACCAACACAGAAAGAGTAATCGAATCCAGAAAGACAAACCTGGAACTGCTTCTTTCTGACCATGTGGGTGACTGCAGACCACCTTGCGTACTGGCATGTCCCGGCCATACTGATTGTCAGGGATATGTAGGCCTTATTGCCAACGGAGAATACGAAAAAGCCCTTGAACTTATCAAAGATAAAATTCCTCTTCCGGCAGCTCTTGGCCGTGTATGCCCGCATCCTTGTGAAGAAGCATGCAGAAGAAAACTGGTGGATGAGCCTGTTTCAATCCAGCAATTAAAGAGATTTGCAGCAGATATGGACCTTGATGGAGAAAAATTTGTTCCTGAATGTGCTGAAGACACAGGTAAGAGCGTTGCAATCATCGGAGGCGGTCCTATGGGACTTTCTGCAGCATATTTCCTCAGACAGATGGGCCACGCTGTTACCATCTTTGAAGCAATGCCTAAGGCAGGCGGTATGCTCAGATATGGTATTCCTGAATACAGACTTCCTAAGGCTGTTTTAGACGAAGAAATCGATACAATCGAATCAATGGGTGTTGACATTATTACAAACACTAAGATCGGTGTTGATATTCCGTTCAACACAGTTTACGAAGAACACGATGCAGTACTTCTTGGTATCGGTGCATGGGTGTCCACAGGCGTTGGCTGCCCTGGTGAAGATGCAGAAGGTGTAATCGGCGGTATTGATTTCCTCCGTAAGGTTGTAAGAAACGAAGAAATCAAGCTTGGTGAAAAGGTTGCAATCGTAGGCGGCGGCAACACTGCAATGGACGCATGCAGAACTGCTGTAAGACTTGGTGCCAAGGAAGTTTACAACATCTACAGAAGAACCAAGGACGAAATGCCTGCCGACCACATCGAAATAGAAGAAGCAGAAGAAGAAGGCGTAATCTTCAAGAACCTGACTAATCCGATCGAAGTAATTGCTGACGAAAACGGCCATGTTAAGGAAGTAGTTCTTCAGGTTATGGAACTTGGCGAGCCTGATGCTTCCGGAAGAAGATCCCCAAGACCTGTAGAAGGAAAGACTGAAACTCTTGCGGTCGACACAATGATTCTTGCCATCGGCCAGGCAGTAGATGCTTCCATGTTTGACTGCGACAAGACAAGAAAGAATGCAATTGCATATGACCCGGATACTTTCATGACAAGCATCCCTGGCGTATTTGCAGGCGGTGACTGCGGTAACGACAAGATTTCAATTGCCATTGAAGCAATCGCAGATGCACGCAAGGTATCTGATATTATTGATGCATACCTTTATGGCGAAGTAATCAAGTACGAAAAACCTTTCGTAGTTGAAAGAGATGACATCACTGAAAAGACTTTCGAGGACAGAGAAAGAATGTGCAGACCGGTTCTTCCACAGCTTTCCCCTGGAGAAAGAAAGGATAACTTCTCCGAAGTAATTCCTTGTCCATACGATGTAGAAGACGCAGTAGCAGAAGCTTCAAGATGTCTTGAATGCGGCTGTCACGACTACTACGAATGTAAGCTAATTGACCTGGCTAACCAGTACGATGTACATCCTGAAAGATTCGCCGGCGAAAAGAAAGCAATCGAATTCAAAGATGACCATCCGTTCATCGTAAGAGACCCTAACAAGTGTATCCTCTGTGGTCTTTGTGTAAGAGTCTGCGATGAAGTTATGGGCGTTGGCGCTCTCGGTCTTGTAAACAGAGGTTTTGATACTGTTGTTAAGCCTAACATGGAAAAACCGCTTGCTGAATCCGGATGTATTTCCTGCGGTCAGTGCGTAAGCGTTTGCCCTGTAGGTGCCCTTCAGGAAAGAACAACCATGGTCAAGGAAACTCCGCTTGTTACTGAAGTTACTGAAACTACATGTTCATACTGCTCAGTAGGCTGCAGCCTGCTCCTTGAATCCTACGGCGACATGCTTATCAAGGCAAACCCTGACAAGGAAGGCGCTGTAAACAAGGGACTTCTCTGCGGAAAGGGCAAGTGGGGCTTTGACTGCTCCATGCTTGAAGATAAGCTGGAAGATCCTTATGTTAAGGAAGACGGAGCATTCAGAGAAGCTGATTACCATGAAGCACTTGTACTTGTTGCAAAGAAGTGTCAGTCCATCGGCGCTAAATACGGTAAGGATGCAATTGCAGTTGCAATTTCCGACAGATATACAAATGAAGAAGCATATGCTCTCAAATATATGGCAGAAGCAATGGGTGCAAAGGTTCTCTGCATGAACAACCGCGCTTCCGGCCTTGAAAAGGTTCTCGGATTCGATGCTTCTCCTAATACAATCGACGAACTTCTTTCCACAAACCTTATTCTCAGAATCGGCTTCAAGGAAGAAGATTCAAGAGTTATCGCTCTCAAGATGAAGCAGGCAGAAGAAAACGGTGCCAAGGTTATCAACCTCTGCAGCGGTGAAAACAGCCTTGGATTCCTCAAGGAAATCGCAAAGGCAATCATCGAAAGCGGAAAAGCTAAGAAGGTTGCTGGCTACGACGAATTCGCAGCGTCCCTTGAAGGTGTTATAATTTCTGAAAGTGCTAAAGATGTTGCTGACCAGTATCTTGCAGCTAAGAAGGCAATGATCGTTTACCAGCAGAACTTCCTCACTGTTGACGGTGCAACACTTGTGGCTGATATTGCAATGCTTTCCGGTCACATCGGAAGCCCGCGTGACGGTATCCTTCAGGTTAAGGCAAAGAACAACTCACAGGGTCTCATTGACATGGGAATCACTGCAGGTAAGGAAGCTCTTGAAGGCGTGAAGGCTCTGGTAGTATTCGGTGAAAATGCTGAAATCGACACAGATGCACTTGAATTCCTTGCAGTATGCGATACTCACATGACTGAACTTGCTGCAAAGGCAGACGTTGTAATCCCTGGTACAGGTTTCGCATCAACAAGTGGTACATACACCAACACTGAAAGAAGACTTCAGATGGTTCAGGCTTGTGTTGACGAAGGAATCCTCTTCAGCAACTGGGAAATCGCTGCAGAAATCGCTAATATCTTCGAAGTACCATGTGGATGGGAAGATACTGATGATATTTCTGACGAAATGGCTGATATGGTTATTCCTTACAGATACGCTGAAATTGGCGAAATCCTCGGCGGAGTACTCACACCTGCAGAAACAGCTAAGCTTGTAGTTGTAGCTGACGGTCCTGCTTTCGAAGAACTTCCATGTACAGACAGCCTGATGCAGATGATTACTGACAGACTTCCTAAACCAGCAAATCCAACAGCATAAAAATTTTACCGAACCTCGGGGAATCTTGCTCCGGGGTTCTTTTTATGATAAAATGCAGACAAAAGGGGGATTGAGATATGAATAATAAAAAGAAAAAAATTACCGGCCTTTTACTTCTGGCTGCAGTATTGATCGTTGCGGTGTATCTTTACATGTCCGGACAGGATATGAGTTATAACACTGCACTTAAGGCAAACTGGGGGATTACTTTACCTTACGGTGGTGAAGAAATTTATGTAAAAGAGATACCTGAGGATTCATTCAATGGTGACGGTGAACGTTACAGAGTGTTCAGGTATGATGAAGAACCTGTATTTGACAAAAAACTGATATGGTCTGATACGACTTCGAAGGAACAACGTTTACTTGAAATTGTGGATAATATGAATCCTGATTTTGAGCCGGACCTGGATTCTGGAGCAAACATATTCTTTCATATGACAGGGGACAGAGATGAAAGGGATAAACTCTGGCTGATTTATGATGAAGAAAGTATGATGATGCATGTTGTTGAGGATTTTTATTAAATAATTCTCTTGACTTTGCCGTAACGTAATAGTTTATCATAATACCATCAGGAGGTAACAGCATGGAATACAGCATTAAAGAGCTTGCTAGGATTGCAGGAATCAGCACACGTACTCTCAGGTATTATGATGAAATCGGGCTTCTTAAACCGGCATACATCAACGATGCCGGATACAGGTTCTACGGTTCGGATGAAGTGGCCATACTTCAGCAGATTCTTTTTTACAGAGAACGCGGACTGGAACTTAAAACTATAGGGAGAATAATTCATGACAAGGACTTTGATATGCTCAGAGCCATGGAAGAACATCTTCTGGAGCTGGAAAATGAGAAGGTAAGAACCGAGGCTCTCATTGAAACAGTTAAAAAGACAATTGAACATATGAAGGGAGAAAGGAAAATGACAGATATGGAAAAATTCCAGGCTTTCAGAGAAGAAGCAGCAGAAAAATATGGCGAGGAAGAAGTAAACGAATCTTATGAAAAAATGTCCGGACTGACAGGCGCAGAACTGCAGCAGTGGAAAGACCTTGAGAAAGAAATCCTCAGCAGACTTGAAGAAGCAGTAAAATCAGGCATCGGTGCTGACAGCGAAGAAGGGAAGGTAATCGCGCAGCTTCACAGACAGTGGCTCCGTGTTCCACTTAAACAATACACACCTGAAATGCACAGAGGCATTGCTGCTATGTACATCTGCGACGAACGTTTTACCAAGTACTATGACAGAAAAATCAGCGGCTGTGCACAGTTTCTGAAAGATGCGGTTCAGAAGTGGATTAAATAAAATAATAAAAATTAGAAATATTTTCAAATTTTTTCAAAAATCATGTAACCTTTTGGCCTCCAGAACGGAGTATATTATGTAAGTGATCACAAACAAGAAATTATAACTTTTTAAAATATACATAAACCCTGAGGAGGAAGAAAACATGAAATCCATTAAGAATTTATTACCATTAGTACTCGTTGTTTGCATTATGTTAGGACTCTCCGCTTGCGGTACTTTAGTTTAATATTTAGTTAGACAGTACACAAAAGGGGATAAGCTTAATATACATATAATTTTTGAGTCGGAGAGACCTTGCGGAAGCAGGGTCTTTTTTTGTTGTTTTTTGCATGTCCATATTCCTGTCATAAAAACTTGTCCCCGTCATATGATTAATTAAACAAATGAAAAGGGGGATAAAATGGATAATACAGAAGCTTTCAGACAAATTCTTTCCAAACTGCCTCATGCGGTAAAAGAAGAACTCGAAATTTTACCACAGTCTGTAATCGAAGGAACCGAAGAAATACGCTTGAGATGTGGTCAGAATGTACGATTTCAGGGACAAGGATGTGAAAAAATTGTTTCACACATAGTCACATCAGAAGATCTGGTAAAAACTCTTAATAGCCTTATTAAATACTCATACTATGCTTATGAGGAAGATCTTGCCAAAGGGTTCATAACCATAGAAGGCGGCCACAGAGTTGGTATCTGCGGAAAAGCAGTGGTAAAAAAAGGGGAAACATCTCTTATAAGAGAAATAAGCTCTGTTAACATAAGATTCTGCAAGGAAATTAAAGGTTGTGCAGATGATATTGCAGACATTCTGACAGATGAAAATGGTAATCCACTCAACACAATAGTTGTTTCTCCGCCTTGCTGCGGTAAAACGACCTTACTGCGTGATATTGCAAGGATGCTGAGTTATAAAGGTACAAAGGTAGCTGTATGTGACGAGCGGTCAGAGATTGCCGGAATGTATTGTTCAGTTCCAAGCTTTGATCTGGGGCCACGGACAGATGTACTGGACGGTGCTCCTAAAGCTCAGGGCATTGAAATGCTCATACGTTCCATGTCTCCTCAGGTTATAGTTACCGACGAAATAGGAAAAAAAGAGGATATTGGTGCAATTGAACAATGTATTACTTCAGGTGTAGCGTTGGTAAGTTCAATACATGGTTCTTGTCCGGATGACCTGAATTCATCAGTAGTGGGGGCATTTGCTGCAAAAGGTTTCTTCAGAAATATAATTTATCTTTCGAGGGACAGAGGGCCGGGAACGGTTGCAGAGGTTGTACATGTTTAAAATAGCAGGACTTTTAGGCCTTATCGCCGGAACAGGGCTTATCGGTGTGATGAAAGCAGCAGACCTGAAGGAACGTATAAGACTGCTGGAGGATTATCTGCAGATGCTTCTGGATATAAAAGGACATATCAACTATTTCAGAGAACCTCTGCTAAAAATACACACTGACCGGAGGGAAAATCGCAGTTCTGAGGCATTTGAATTATTCGACAAAGTTCGACATGAACTCAGCCAAAAAGACGCTGAAATCAGCCAAATCTGGGCTCAGAACGTGAATCTGACTTACAGAAATACTAGTCTTGTTCAAGAAGACCTGGAACTTTTCATATATCCTGGAAGTTTCATCGGACAGACCGATTACGAAAACCAGCTGGCAAGGTTTGAATATCTTGAAAAAAGACTTACAGAACAGATTGAAAAAGCCAGAGAAGGTTACCTGCAAAAAGGTCCGCTGTACAGAAAGCTTGGTTTCTTTGCAGGTGGACTTGGGGCCATTATTTTTATTTAATTTACATGACATGAGGGGACTGAAATGAATTTTGAGGTAGATATTTTATTTAAAATAGCGGCCATAGGCATTGCAATTGCGCTGCTGAACCAGATTCTGTCCAAGGCCGGCAGGGAGGAACAGGCGATGATGGTAACCCTTGCCGGGGTGATAATTGTACTTGCTATAGTGTTCGACATGGTCAGTGAATTTTTTGGAGTGATAAAGGAATTTCTTAACTTTTAGACAGGGAGAGTATCAGAACATGTCAGAAATACTGAAAATATGCGCTGTTGCACTGATAGGGATTATACTGATTGCACTGATCAGAACTTACAAACCAGAATTCACTGTGGAAATAACAATATGCGTATCCGTCATAATTCTCTGGGCTGTAGCTGACAGTCTTAAATATGCCTTTACATATATGGAAAATCTTTATTGTCAGCTAAGCTACGGAAAGGAGTATTTTTCTGTAATTATCAAAGCTTTGGCTATTGCATATCTGACAGAATTCACTGCAGCATTGTGTGAAGATGCAGGTCAGAAATCAATAAGCACAAAAGTAGAACTGGCAGGTAAAATTGCAATTTTTTTCGTTGCAATTCCCGTGTTTACATCACTTCTTAACCTTCTGACAGGCCTTATCTGACTGGTGGTGAGTAAATGGACTATGGACAGATTGTAAAAGAACAGCTGAATAATGTAATTGATCATGACCAGATGAAAGGGATTGATGAAATAGGAAATCAGGCATCGGAGATTAGTAAGGGACTTTCGGATCAGTTCAGTTTTGAAGATATAATTGATGCAACACTCAACGGAGAAAGCATTTTTGACAGTGGACAGCTCATAGAAAGCCTTAAGGGACTTATTGTTTATGAAGTGCGAAGTGCAATGATTATTGGTACAGAAATCCTTCTGATCTGCATTGCGATAGGACTGCTTAACAACCTGGCATCATCTTTTGGGAAAAAGTCTGTATCTGAGGTAAGCCTTTTGATATGTATCATGATAATCGTTGGAATTTCAATAAAAAGCTTCGATACAGCCTATGAACTATGTATGGATTCAGTCACCGTCATGGTTAATACAATGGAGATTCTTACGCCTGTTCTTATAGGTGTTCTTATTGCCACAGGAAATATTACTTCGGGAACGATTTTCAGCCCTGTAATCATTGGTGCTGTAACCGGAACAGGAATTCTGCTGAAAAAAATAATACTTCCCGCCATGTTTGCAGCAACAATTATGGCATTGATTAACTGTTTAACAGAAAAAAATTATGTAAACAAGCTGTCAAAACTGATCAGAAATCTTGCTGTAGGAATGACTGGTATGATTTTGGCCATTATGTCTGGAATTATAACAGTTCAAGGCCTTATTACAGAAACATCTGATGGACTGATTATCAATACCGCCAAATATTCTCTGAATACTTTCATACCCATTGTCGGTGGGTTTACTTCTGACACAGTGGAATTGTTTCTCAGGTGTATGGGTTCAATAAAAAGTATTGTAGGTGTTTTCGGTATTATAACTCTTGTACTGATTATTGCGGTTCCTATAATCAAAATACTGATTATTGCACTAATATATAAACTTACTGCTGCGGCTGCAGAACCTATTGCTGAAAGTAAAATCTCTGACGGACTTAATGATATGGGCAGTTGCCTTGTTTCAATGGCCTCGATTATGTTTTTCGCAGCTCTTTTATTTATAATATTTATCAGCGTAATCGTGGGGACAGGAAATGCGGGGTGAGACTTTGAACGTGATATTTCAATGGGTTAAGGATATTTTCATTATTATTATTTCTTTGTCGTTTTTCAACATTCTGGTGCCGGATTCATCCATGGCAAAGTATCTTAATTTTATTTTTTCCCTGTTAATATTGGCAGTAATATTGGAACCGGCAATGAAATATATTTAGGAGTAAGATTATGTTTGAAAAAATGGTAAAAAAAGAAGGGATGACACGGCTGATTGTTTTTATCCTCATCGGAAGCGTGCTTATTCTTACACTGAACGTACTTTTCACAAGTAAAGACAACCGCAGGCAGATTATTGATCAGGACGGAGGCAGTGAAGAAAGACTTTGCAGCGTATTATCCAGCATCAGTGGTGTGGGAGATGTGGATGTTATGATTGAGTACGATAATAATTCCAGAGTTTCCGGAGTTATTGTAACAGCAGAAGGAGGCTCAGACCCTGTAATTGCAAGTAATCTGACACGTGCAGTCACAACACTTTACGGAATACCGGTTTCAGGCGTAATAGTTTTTGAAAAAGAACAGGAGGAGTGATTTTGGAAAAGCAGACTTTTGAACATAATTTCAAAAAGAAATCCTTTAGTTATAAGGACATACTTTATAAAGGTAAACGTGTTGCAGCACTGGCACTGGTGGTAGCTTTCGGTGTTGGCGTGGCTCTGACATCAGGTTCCGGAAGTGACATTCCGGTTCATGACGGAGATGTACTGGTAGACAGTCTTGCTGTGACTGAGGAAACTGTTAAACCTGCAGAAGGAAATTTTCAGGAGTTGCGCGCAGCTCTTGAACTTGAAAGAAATAAGCTGATTGCTACACTGGACAGCACTATAAACAACAGCAAAAATGAAGCAGAAAAGAACAATGCTTCCAAAGAGAAAAAACGTATCATGGATAACATGGAAAATGAGCTTGCAGTAGAAAGTATGATTAAATCAAAGAACCTTCCTGATTCCTATGTAGTTATTACAGAAAGCAGTGTATGTGTTACAGTTGACAAGCAAGAACTGGACACCAATACAGTTGCGAAAATATGTGATATTGTTATGAGAGAAACAGGCAAATCAGCCGATAAAATAGTCGTTCAAAGTAAGTATTAGGTCATTGAAACTGATGCGCTTTTCTGCTATAATATTTTAAATATAAAATAAAGTGGGGAAGTGTTGCAGTTATGGGAAATGACAAACAGGATTTATTGAAAATATCGAAAGAACTTGTCAGCATGGCTGCTTCAAAAGCTGCTTTGAACGTGTCCGGCGTGAATCAGGAAAAGGGTGTAAAAGTCAGTATAGGCAAAGAGGGTTTTGTTATTGATGTCTATGTAATTGCTGACTTTGGTGTAAAGATTCCTCAGCTCGCCTGGGACATTCAGAATTCAGTAAAAGAGGCTATAATTGCTGCTGCAAATGTGGCAGTAAAAGCTGTCAACATCCATATTCAGGGTGTTATGATGCCTCGGGAAGGTAGAAAAATAAATGGCTAGAAAAGAAGCAAGAGAATTTGCAATGCAGACTTTGTTCCAGATTGATGTTCATAAAGATTTTGACAATCCTGACATTGAAAAATATATGAACGGCAAAAAACTCGGAAATCAGCAGGAATATGTAAAAACTCTTCTCACAGAGATTTGTGCCAACATTGCATTAGTTGACGAAAAAATCAATTCATGCAGTGAAAACTGGCCTACAAGCAGAATGGCAAAAACTGACCTTGCAATCACAAGAATTGCAGTTGGAGAAATCCTTTTCCTTGAAGGTGTACCTGCAGCGGTTGCAATCAATGAAGCAGTAAATCTTGCAAAGGATTATGGCACAGATACATCTGCAGGTTTTATCAATGCAATACTTGGAAAAATGGAAAAATAAATGAACAGACTGCTTTCACTTGGCATTGATACCAGTAATTACAAGACTTCTGTAGCTATTGTGGACGCAGAAGGTAATATATTATTTAACCACCAGAAACTCCTTGAGGTTAAAAGCGGAGAAAGGGGCCTCAGGCAGTCTGAGGCGCTTTTTCAGCATGTCCAGAGACTTCCGGGCGTTCTTGAAAAAGTACTTGCTGACAAATCTATACGTCGCAGTATCGCTGCAGTAGCAGTTTCATCACGTCCGCGTCCAGTTGAAGGTTCATATATGCCGGTTTTCACAGCCGGTATAGGTTATGCCCGCGCTGTAGCTGCAGCACTTGGAGTTCCTTTTTATGAATTTTCACATCAGGAAGGTCATATTGAAGCTGTTAAACATTACTCTGATATGTATGATGCAGGCAGATTCGTATGCTTCCATTTCAGCGGCGGTACAACTGAGGCAATATATGTGGACAATGACCGTAACATTTTCGAAATTGTGGGCGGTTCAAAAGATCTGGCTTACGGACAGGTTCTGGACAGGTTGGGTGTGGCTCTCGGATATGAATTTCCATGCGGAGCGGCCCTTGATGAAATCGCTGTTTCTCTTCATACGCAAGGAGCAAAGCCGGACAAGTCCCTTCTTACAAAGATTAAAGTCAGCAACGCTTATGTGAATCTTTCCGGTATTGAGACCCAGTGTCAGCGACTTGTTGGTAATGTCAGCAAAGAAGAGCTTATAAATGCTGTATTTTTCAGACTTTCCGAGTCAGTGGCAGAAATGACCCGCCAGCTTTCTGAAAAATATAATCTCAGAGCCTTTTTATATGCAGGAGGCGTTTCCTGCAGCAGCTATATGAGAAAATATCTTGAATCAAGTTTTGATAACAGTATAGAGCCTGTTTTCGGATCTCCGGAAATGAGCTCTGACAATGCCGTTGGCACAGCACTTCTGGGAGGAAAGAAAATATGGCTTTAAAGCCCGTTTCTGTTTCACAACTGAATGAATACATCAGCCGCGTGCTTACTACGGATCCTTTGCTGGGAAATATTACGGTTGTTGGCGAAATTTCAAATTTGAAATATCACAGCAGCGGCCATGTTTATTTTTCAATAAACGATGAAAATAGTAAAATTAACTGTTTCTTTCCGTCAAGTTACGTGCGGAATCTGAATTATGAACTGGGTGACGGACTGGAAGTTATAATAAACGGATATATCAATGTTTATAAAAAAGGCGGCACGTATACTTTGTTTGTACGTTCGGTTACGGTAGCAGGTGAAGGAAATCTTGCAATGGCCTTTCAGCTGATGAAGGACAAGCTTGAGCAGGAAGGACTTTTTGATATGGCACATAAAAAGCCAATCCCTGCTTTTCCGGAAAAAATAGGTATTGTAACTTCAGAAACCGGTGCGGCATTACAGGATATACTTAAAATAATCACAAGCAGAAATCATCTGGTAAAAATAGTGGTTTTCCCTGTACAGGTTCAGGGAGAGGGAGCCGCCGCTGATATTGCGGCGATGCTGGACACTATAAATAATGATCCTGCCTGTGAAGACATTGATACTCTTATTGTTGGCCGCGGAGGAGGGTCAACTGAAGATCTGTGGGCTTTTAATGAAGAAATTCTTGCGAGAGCAATTTACCGCTGCCAAATACCTGTAATTTCAGCTGTTGGACATGAAATAGATTTCACAATTTCTGATTTTGTTGCTGACAGAAGGGCGGAGACTCCGACGGCAGCAGCAGAAATGGCTGTCCCCGATCTCAGAGATATCATGCGTAAACTGGAAAAGGCAAAAGATGATCTGAGTATCCAGTTACGGAATAAAATCAGTATTCATAAACTTTATCTGGACAGAATCAAAGCTGATATGTACGCAGACATGAGACGCAGAATTTACGAATACAGATCTCAGCTGGAAAAATATAAAGTAATTCTTGAAGAAAATAACCCGGAAAATATCCTTTCCAAAGGGTATTCCATTGTAGAAGACGAAAAGGGCAATGTGGTCAGCTCTGCAGCGGACTTTGTGCCGGGCTGTTCATACAAGCTTGTTTTCAAGGATGGATACGTGGTTTTCACATATAATAAATAGAAAGGTGTGACCTACATGAATTTTGAAGAATCCATGGCAAAACTTGAACAACTGGCGGAACTGATCCGCGATGAAGAAACATCTCTGGATGACTCTTTAAAATGCTATGAAGAAGGCATGAAATATTATGATATGTGCTGCACAATTCTTGAAAAGGCTCAGCAGACAATAGAAGTTTACGAAAAACCAATTTATTAGTAATTAGATTCAATTCAGCAACCGTATGCAGTTGAAAGGAGGAATGCAATATGGAAAGAAGTTATGATGATTATAAAAAGATTATCGATGAACATCTTTTAGACTTCATACCTAATATTGACAATAAGAGCATTACACTTTACGAAGCAATGAAATACAGTCTGGCAGCAGGCGGCAAACGCCTGAGACCAGTGCTTTTACTGGCTGCCTGTGATTTTGCCGGCGGTGACATATATGAAGCAATTCCATATGCATGTGCCATGGAGTATATACACACATATTCTCTGATTCACGATGACCTTCCTGCTATGGACAATGATGACCTGCGCCGCGGACTTCCTACAAATCACAAAGTTTACGGAGAAGCGATGGCAATTCTTGCAGGTGATGGTCTGCTTACAACTGCCTTTGAAGCAATCAATAAGGATATGATGCTTTATTTCGATGAACCGGATAAAATGGTAAAACGTATAAAAGCAGCCAATGAAATTGCCAAAGGTGCAGGCTGCCGGGGAATGGTGGCAGGCCAGGTGTCTGATATTGAAGGAGAAAGCACTGATTATTCCAATGAAATGTTGGAATATATCCATATAAATAAAACAGGCGCACTTATCAGAGCATCTATAAAAGCAGGTCTTTATCTGGGAAATCCGACAACCTACATGTTGGACAACCTTGACCTTTATGCAGAAAACCTTGGACTTGCTTATCAGATTGCAGATGATATTCTTGATGTTGTTGGTGATCCGGCAGAACTTGGAAAAGCGACCGGCTCTGATGAGAAAAAACATAAAAATACCTACACATCAATAAATGGTCTTGATGCAGCGTATAAACGCCTCGAACAACTGACAGACACTGCAGTTGAAGCTATTGCATCATATTACGACAATGCTGAGTTTTTCAGAGAACTTGTGCTTAAATTAAAAAACAGAAGAAAATAGGATCTGAGATATGAAAAATTTAATGGAATATAATTTTCCGCAGGACCTTAAGTCAATGAGTGATAAAGATCTGTCATTGCTCAGTACTTCCATAAGAGACTTTCTCATTGATAAAGTTTCAAAAACTGGTGGTCATCTGGCATCCAATCTGGGTGTAGTTGAGCTGACTATTGCTCTTCACAAAGTATTTGACAGTCCTGTGGACAAAATAATATGGGATGTGGGTCATCAGGCCTACGTTCACAAAATTCTGACCGGAAGAGCAGATAAATTTGATAATCTGCGTCAGTTCAACGGGCTTTCTGGTTTTCCGAAGGCATGCGAAAGTGAACATGATGTATTTGATACAGGTCATAGTACTACATCAATTTCTGCAGCAGCCGGTATGGCAGCAGCCAGAGATATAAAAGGTGAAAAATACGAAGTTGTTGCCGTTATAGGTGATGGGTCTATGACAGGGGGAATGGCCTTTGAAGCACTTAATAATATCGGTGACCGTAAACAGAAAGTAATAGTTATTCTCAATGATAACGGAATGTCCATTTCGCCCAATATAGGCGGTTTATCTGCTCATCTTGGCAATCTCCGTACATCCAGAGGATATATCAATTTAAAGAACTTCATTAAAAACCGTGTGGGAACAATTCCGGGAGGAAGAGGGCTCGCGGATGTTCTGGCAGGATTCAAGAACGATATCAAATACACTGTTCTTGAGGAAGGCGGAGTTCTTTTTGAAGAACTTGGCTTTACATATTTCGGCCCTGTTGACGGGCATAACATAACAGACCTTATAAATGCATTCAACCGTGCAAAAAGCCTTAATGAACCTGTTATAATACATGTTCTTACAAAAAAGGGCAAAGGCTATAAAAATGCTGAAAATAATCCGGGCAAATTCCATGGAATAGGTCCGTTTAACGCTGAAACAGGAGAAACTCTTAAAAAAAGTGGCATCTCATACTCAGAAGTAATGGGTAATTACCTTGTAAAAAAGGCTTCTTCTGACAATAAAATTGTTGCTATTACAGCAGCTATGGGTGATGCTACAGGTCTTGGAAATTTTGAAAAAGAATTTCCGAAGAGATTCTTTGACGTTGGAATTGCAGAGCAGCATGCTGTAACCTTTGCTGCAGGGCTTGCAAAATCAGGGCTTAAACCGGTTGTTGCAATCTATTCGTCTTTTATGCAGCGTGCATATGATCAGCTGATTCACGATGTCTGCATGCAGAACCTTCCAGTGGTTTTCTGCCTGGACAGAGCCGGTGTAGTAGGTGCTGACGGTGAAACCCATCATGGTGTTTTTGATTTATCTTTCCTGATGAGCATGCCGAACATGACTGTTCTTACTCCAGCAGATGGCAATCAGCTTGAGGCGATGCTGGATTATGCGATAAAATTAAACAGTCCTGTTGCAATCAGATATCCAAGAGGCGAGGCTGTTTATGATAAAAATATTATGTCAACAGGAACGGAAGCTATAATTAATGAACGTATTCTTCCTCCGGGCAAAATTGATATCTGGGCATGCGGCAAAATGGCTTCCTGCGGTGCTGAAACTGTTGAAATTCTCAAAAAATCCGGTTTTGAGGCAGGCCTTGTCAAAGTTGGTATTACCAAGCCTCTTGACATCAGTGCATATGAAAGCAGTGCTGATTTGATTGTAACACTGGAAGATAATACTGTTGCAGGTGGATTTGGTCAGACGCTGGCCGCAGCACTTGCAGATAAAAATACACAAGTTATGACTATAGGCTGGCCGGATCAGTTTATCAGACAGGGAAGTTTTGAGCAGCTTGCTGATAAGTATGGTCTTACAGCTGAAAAAATCGCAGAAAGGATTTGTGAGCATATTGAAGGAAAGGCTTGATGTTTTACTCGTAAAAAAAGGTTTTTATCAGTCACGGGAACGTGCAAAAGCTTCAATAATGGCCGGAATTGTCTATGTTGACGGCCAGAAAAGTGATAAAGCAGGCAATATGATTGATGAAAACGCTGAGATCACAGTAAAAGAAAATATTTGTCCGTATGTAAGCAGAGGTGGCCTGAAGCTTGAAAAATCAATGAAAATATGGCCTATTAACCTTGAAAATTCGCTTTGTATGGACATTGGTGCTTCCACTGGTGGTTTTACCGACTGCATGCTGCAGAGCGGAGCACGGAAAGTTTATGCAGTTGACGTTGGGTATGGTCAGCTGGATTATAAACTGAGAATTGATGAACGTGTTGTCAACATGGAAAAGTGCAACATCAGGTATCTTGATTTTGACACTATTGAATGGCCCGTAGATTTTATCAGTATTGACGTATCTTTTATTTCTCTGAAACTTGTTTTCCCTGTGGCATCCAAACTTCTGGGTGACCATGGCAGCCTTGTCTGTCTTGTTAAGCCTCAGTTCGAAGCAGGACGCGAGCAGGTTGGTAAGAAAGGAATTGTCAGAGATAAAAAAGTACACAAGGAAGTTATCGAAAATGTTGTAAAATACGCTCTTGATAATAACCTTAACCCTGTTGGCCTTACATACAGCCCTGTGACAGGTGCCAAAGGCAACATCGAATATCTGCTTTATCTTTCCAAGGAACCTCAGGAAGAAGGACTTGTGAATGATGAAGTAATTGACAACATTGTTAACGCCTCCCATGAGGAGTTAGAATAAACAATTTATGAGATTTTAGAAGGAGATGATTGAAATGAAATTATCACAGAAAATCCAGGCAATGGAATTATCCCCAATCAGAAAGTTTGTTCCATACGCTGATGCGGCAGTTGCTGCAGGAAAGAAAGTTTATCGCTTAAACCTTGGCCAGCCAGATATCAAGACTCCTAAGGCTTTCTTTGACACAGTACAGAACTTCAGCCAGGAAGTTTTAGCGTATGCTAACTCCCAGGGTGAAGCAAGCCTCCTTGAAGCACTCGTTGGATACTACAAGAGAATCGGCCTTGATTTTGAAAAGAAAGACCTCCTTATCACTAATGGTGGTTCTGAAGCTATCAACATGCTCATGACTGCAATCCTTGACAATGATGACGAAGTTATCATGGCAGAACCTTTCTACACTAACTACAAGACTTTCGTAGGTCAGGCAGGTGGTAAGGTTGTTGCAATTCCAACAACTGCTGAAGACGGATATCAGTATGCAGTAAGAGAAAAAATCGAAGGCGTTATTACTGACAAGACTAAAGCAATCTGCATCATCAACCCTGGTAACCCAACAGGTAAAGTTCTTACACATGAAGAAATGCAGCTTATCGTAGACATCGCTATTAAGCATGATCTTTTCATCATTGCTGACGAAGTTTACAGAGAATTTACATATGATGGCAAAGAAATGACTACATTCGGTTCCTTCAAGGAAGCAGATCAGCACGTAATTATCGTTGACTCTGTATCAAAGAGATTCTCTGCCTGCGGCGCTAGAATCGGTTCTATCGCTTCCAAGAACGAAGAACTTATGGGCAACCTTATGAAACTCTGCCAGGCAAGACTTTGCTGCCCAACTCTTGATATGTTAGGTGCTGCTGCACTTTACAACCTTGATCCTGAATACTTCAACGACATCAAGGCTGAATACGAACACAGAAGAAACGTATCTGTAGAAGCTCTCAAGGAAATCGAAGGAATCAAGTTTGGTATTCCTGAAGGTGCTTTCTATATTACTTGTCAGCTTCCTGTTGACAACGCTGAAAACTTCTTAATGTTCCTTCTTCAGGAATTCGATGTTAACGGTGAAACAGTAATGTTCGCACCTGCAGGCGGATTCTTCGGTACAAAGGGCGTAGGTCAGTCCGACATCAGAATTGCTTACGTACTTAAGGCAGAAGACATGAAGGCTGGTATCAACATCATCAAAGAAGGTATCAAGGCTTATAACGCGCGTTAAAAGCTAAAAACCGCGCGTTTCATCGGTTCTTACCTTGCGGCAACGCCGCAGGGACGATCGGAAGAACCGATACAACGCACGTTAATTAAAATTTATAATATTTCAAAACATTTTATTCAGTAATTAAGAAGGAGATTTTTATGAAGTTATCGCCGATGATGCAGCAATATATGGACATCAAGGAGCAGCACCAGGACTGCATCCTGTTTTTCAGGTTAGGCGACTTCTACGAAATGTTCTTCGAGGACGCTAAAATTGCGTCCAGAGAGCTGGAATTAACCCTGACGGGTAAAAGCTGCGGCCAGGAGGAAAGGGCCCCGATGTGCGGGGTTCCTTTCCATGCAGCTGAGAGCTACATTGCAAAGCTTGTAGATAAAGGCTACAAGGTTGCAATCTGCGAGCAGACTGAAGACCCTGCACAGGCCAAAGGCATTGTAAAGAGGGAAGTTATCCAGATTGTAACTCCCGGCACGCTCACATCCCAGACTATGCTCAGAGAAAAAGAAAACAACTATTTAGCCGCAGTTTTTGCTGACGAAAATGCAATGTCTGTGGCTTATTGTGATGTTTCAACAGGTGAACTTTACCTTACTGAGTATAAAGGGGATGATGTTTACGAGGTTCTGCTCAATGAACTTGTAAAAATCAAAGCTAAGGAAATTATCTGCAGCGAAGATTTTTCGCAGAAATATCCTGTGGATGAAATCAGACATATCACAGAAGCATATGTGAATATTCTCAGCGATACTTTCTTTTCAGAAAAAGGGGCAGAATACGCCATCAAAGCGCAGTTTAACTGCATCTCTCTCACTGGACTGGGGCTTGATTTCAGGCCTTACGCTGTGCTTTCTTTAGGTGCACTTCTCAGCTATCTTGTTGAAACTCAGAAGCAGAATCTGAAGCACATCACACACATCAACCAGTATGAAATCGGCACCCAGATGGCTCTGGACAAGGCCACAATCAGAAACCTTGAAATCACCGAAACTCTTTATGAAAAGAAGGTACAGGGTTCACTTCTTGGCATTCTGGACAAAACTCATACAGCCATGGGCAGCCGTAGAATGCGCCAGTGGCTCCGTGAACCGCTGAATAACGCAGCGGAAATCAATCTGCGTCTTGACGGGGTTGAAGAGCTTTATACTGACCTTCTCATGCGCAATAATATAAAAGAAAACCTTAAACACATTTATGACTTTGAGCGTCTTGTGGGCCGTGTGGCCTGCGGAAACGCCAACGGAAAGGATTTAATCGCTCTGCGCAATTCAATCGCTGTACTTCCCGAAATCAAATCTGATCTGGGTGGTGCAGGAAGCGAAATCCTCCGTACAATTAACAATGAAATCGACTGTCTTACAGACGTTTATGATATTATCGACAGAGCAATCTGCGAAGAACCGCCTTTTACCATCAAAGAGGGCGGCCTGATTAAAGATGGTTATTCAGAAGAACTTGACAACCTGAAATATTCAATCAAAGACGGCAAAGCCTGGATTTCCAACCTTGAAAATTCTGAGCGCGAACGCACAGGAATCAAGAACCTTAAAGTAGGGTACAACCGTGTCTTCGGGTACTATCTTGAAGTTACGCGTTCTTACTATGATATGATTCCTGAGGACTATATCCGCAAGCAGACACTTGCCAATGCGGAGCGTTTTATCACGCCTGAACTTAAAGAGATGGAGAACCTGGTTCTTAATGCAGAAGCGAAAATCAACCAGATGGAGTATGAACTCTTTATTGGAATCAGAAATTTCATTCAGGGTTATATCGAAACAATTCAGCGTACTTCTGCAGCAGTTGCAACTCTGGACGTGCTGGCATCCTTTGCACATGTCAGTGAAAGACTGGGCTATATCAAGCCTGTAATAGATGAATCACTGGAAATCGAAATCGTCAAAGGCCGTCACCCAGTAATTGAGCAGACCGTGTCCGACGGACTTTTCGTGTCCAATGACACTTACCTGAACAATAACGACGCAAGCATGCTACTCATAACTGGCCCTAACATGGCCGGAAAATCCACATATATGCGCCAGACTGCCCTGATAGTTTTAATGGCTCAGGCCGGCTGTTTCGTACCTTGTGAAAGGGCGCGCATAGGGGTTGTGGACCGTATTTTCACGCGAATCGGTGCGTCTGATAACCTTGCGCAGGGTCAGTCCACTTTCTTCGTGGAAATGAGCGAGCTTTCATATATTCTCAACAGCGCCAAGGCCCGCAGCCTGATTATTCTGGACGAAATCGGCCGCGGTACAAGCACTTACGACGGACTTTCTATTGCATGGGCCGCTGTGGAACATCTCTGCAATGAAAACACACACATTAGAACGCTTTTCGCAACTCACTATCATGAGCTTACTTGTCTTGAAGAAGAAATTCCGGGTGTAAAGAACCTTAACGTGGATGTGGCAGAGCAGAACGGCAATATCGTCTTCCTTCATAAGATTATCGAAGGTTCAGCAAGCCGCAGCTACGGTATTCATGTTGCCAAGCTTGCCGGAATTCCTAAATCGCTCCTTGAAAGAGCAGAAGAAAAGCTGGCTGAGCTGGAAAATGGAGCGGTTGTGCATGAAAAAATTGTTGAAAAAGTTGTTGTCAAGTCGAAAAAAGTCGAAGAACCATCGCTTCAGATTTCAATGTTCGACTTCGCACCAAACCCTGTTGTAGAAAAGCTCCGCAAGCTTAATCTTATGGAAATCACGCCTTCCCAGGCATTTAAAATATTAGAAGAATTAAAGGAAAACATCGATGATTAAAGTTCTCGACAAACAGATCGCCGATAAAATCGCAGCTGGTGAAGTCATCGAGCGTCCCATTTCAATCGTCAAGGAACTGGTTGAAAATGCTGTAGACGCAGGTGCTGACTCCATCGTTGTTGAAATCAAGAATGGCGGCAAAACTTACATCAGAGTAACCGATAACGGCTGTGGCATCCCTTATGATGAGGTTGAAACAGCCTTTCTTCGTCATGCTACCAGTAAAATTGAA
>JAFQHT010000070.1 GCA_017397825.1 Bacillota bacterium
CTTTGATGTCGCTGCGCTCTGCTGCGATTTCATCGATTACCGGTGAAAGCATCTGGCATGGTCCGCACCATGTTGCGAAGAAGTCTAACAGTACCGGCTTTTCACTTTCAATAATTTCTTTCTGGAAATTTTCTTTTGTAATATTTAATGCACTCATTTCAGTACCTCCTGTATCTATATTTAGGTTTGTTGTTATCTTTATTATGGCCTTATAATAACATTTTATCAGGAGGATTTCTGTGACAATGTCACATAGCGTCAGCGTGGATTATGTCGAGGGGCGTCTGAAGTTGTTGAAGTTTTTTCATTGCAAGTCGAATCATAAGGTGTAAAATTATACCATAAACGTATTACACTTGACGAGCGATAACAAAAATGTTATCTTATAGAAAAGAGGCAAAGGATGTATGAAGTAATATTCTACAGCGATAGAAACGGCAGATCCGAAATCGTTGAATGGCTCGATGAATTAAAAATTACGAGTGCGAAAAACAAAAATAACAGAGTAAACTGGGAAAAAACGCTGGCATACATAGGAGCATTGGAAAGATACGGTACCGGTATTGGAGAACCATATGTAAAACATATATGTGAAGATATATGGGAACTCAGGCCACTGAGAAACAGAATATTATTTTTCTGTTGGAAGGATAATAAGTTTATATTATTAAATCATTTTGTAAAGAAGACACAGAAAACTCCTCAAAGGGAGATAGAAAAAGCACTCAGAAGGAAAGAAGATTATCTGGAAAGGGAGGAATAATGATGAAGCCCGTAAAGACTTTTGCTGAATACATGAATGACGAAAACCGGGTGACGGCTGAAGAGCGTGAACGTATTCAGTTTGAAATTGAACTGATTGGAAAAGTTATTGAGGCAAGGAATGCCAGAGGTCTGTCCCAACGGGATCTGGCAGAACTCAGCGGAGTGAAACAGCCTGCCATAGCAAGACTTGAAAGCATGCAGGCAACGCCTAAAATAGACACTTTGCTTAAAATACTTAATCCTCTGGGATACACATTATCGATAGTACCAATTAAATCAGAATGAGAAAAAATATTTGCAAACTGCAGACAAACATGATATGGTATGGTCAAAATTACTTTACAGAAAGGCGCAGCATCATGGGAAGAACTTTTACGGCGGAAGAAATTCTGGAAGCATTGAACAAGTACTATAAAGAATCCATTTTCATAACCGACGGGGAGGGGAATGTCATCTTTGTCAATGAAGAAGGTGCCAGACGAATAGGCCCTGCGCGGGAAGAGCTGATTCATAAAAACGTAAGCAAACTGGTTGAGGAAGGCATCTACGACAACTCCACATCCCTTACTGCAATCCAGACCAAGCAGGAAGCAGTATCGGCTCTGACCTATAAATCCAAGGATTCCAGTATTTCACACAGTATTCCTGTGCTGGACAGCCGGGGCGATGTGGAAATGGTCGTAACCACCAACATGAACATGCAGCATAACAAAGAGTGGGAAGAAATCATTGCCAAGGAACGTGCTGCCATGGCACGTATGCAGCGTGAGCTTGACCATCTGCGTCTTAAAGATCACAGCAAGCTGGTGGCAAACAGTCCGGCTATGCAGAGCGTTATGCAGACCATCAACGCAATCGCGCCTACTGACAGCAACGTTGTCATTCTGGGTGAGAGCGGTACAGGTAAAGACGTAATGGCCAGATTCATACATGAGAACTCACTCAGAGCCGAAAAAGCATTTATCAGCATCAACTGTGCTGCAATTCCTGAGCAGCTTCTGGAATCAGAACTTTTCGGTTACGAGGCCGGAGCGTTTACAGGAGCACTCAGCAAAGGTAAAATCGGACTTTTCGAGGCCGCATCAGGGGGAACTATCTTTCTGGATGAAATCGGTGATATGCCGCTGGCTCTTCAGTCCAAACTTCTGCGTGCACTGGAAAACCGCGAAATCCGCAGAGTGGGCGGTGTGAAAAACATCCCTATAGATGTGCGCATAATATGTGCAACCAATGTTAACCTGCAGACAATGGTAGCGGAAAAGACTTTCAGAGAAGACCTTTATTACCGCCTCAGCGTTTTCCTTATTCAGCTGCCGCCACTCCATGAACGTAAAGAAGATATCATCCCTCTTGCGGAAAACTTCCTTCATGCGCTGAACGAAAAATACGATGCTCACAAGACTCTGGCACCGGTAACGGTGGAAACAATGCTCTGTCACAGGTGGCCGGGGAATATAAGGGAATTACGAAATGTCATGGAAAGAATTTTTGTGGTAAGTCCTGGCAATGAGCTGATTTTCACCCCGACACCTACTGCCAAGTATGCTGTTGAAAGCGTAAATGAAGCGGAGTTTCCGGCACTGGATAAAGTCAGTGATCTGAGGTCCTTTTCCGATGCGGCAGAACGCTGGTTTATCGAGAGAACGCTGAAAGAATGTGGCGGCCGCGTGGGTGAAGCGGCAGATAAACTGGGCATTCACAGGAGCGTCCTTTACCGCAAACTACATAAATAAAAAACAGCAGCATGTTGCAAAGAAACGACATGTTGCAAAATAACAACCATAACAACATGTTGTAAAACAGCGACATAATTAAGTCGCTGTTTTGCAACATGTTGTTTTTTTGCAACCGGTGATTCAGGCGTCCAGAATCCGCTTTGAA
>JAFQHT010000071.1 GCA_017397825.1 Bacillota bacterium
TTCAGTCCGGACCTATGCAGGTCCGCCAAGGGGGTATTTACATGGTAATGGATATTGCAATTTTAATTGTACTCATACTTACAATCTTTCTGACCATGCGCAGGGGCTTTGCACTCTCTGTTGTAAGTTTCTGCAAAGGCTTCGTGTCTCTCATAATCGCCTGGGTTTTCTGTGACGATGCTGCAGACTGGCTTATGAACAAGACCGAAGTAGGCATCAGAACTATGGAAAAAATCACTGCGGGTCTTTCTGCCAAGTGGGAAAGTTCTGACATTTATCTGGCACTGCCTGATCTGTTCAAGGATAACGGCGGCAGCCAGCTGAGCGAATCTCTCATTCTGGACGGTTCTGCCAAGCTTGCTCAGATTCTGCTGACAATCATCTGCTTCGTGCTGATTGTGGTGGTTCTCCGGCTGGTTCTTGCAATTATCGGCAGCGCCTTTTCCCATAAAAACAACAAAGGCTTCACCGGCAAAATCGACTGGCTCATGGGCCTCATTCTGGGTATGGTCCTGGGTGTGCTCTATGTTTTCCTTTTCCTGGCACTGCTGGTACCGGTTGCAGGCCTTATCGTACCGGAACACTGCCAGACTATCATGGGCTGGCTTGACAGTTCCATGGTTGCAGGAGACCTTTACAACAACAACCTGCTGCTCATACTTTTCCGCGACCTTATGGCATAGTCCCAGCCGCCTGTAATATTTTTCTTGTATGTTTTTTTAAAAAAACTGTTTAAAACCACCACATATAGGTATATAATAGTTAAACGTACAGAGGAGGTATTGGTATGTCCGCAATTATTACAGGAAACGCACCTGCAGCAGAAGCGCAGGCTTATGTAGATTATCTCGAAAAAAAATATAACAGAAAAGTAGAGTCTCTGGATATAAACATCGACGGCGACTTTGCTGACCTGAACTACAAGTTCGTTTCAGCGCCTTTTGAAAGAATCCGCAGAATCACCGGCTACCTGGTAGGTACCATGGACCATTGGAACAATGCCAAGGCTGCCGAAGAGGCTGACAGAGTGAAACATTCACTTACAACCGGAATGGAACAGCTTTAATAAAAAATTTGCCCTGTGTAAAATTATTTTTTACACAGGGATTTTTTTATTGTTTTTTTAACTGAAAACAGTGGATTTCGTCCATTGATTCCTTGGCATATTTCTTGCGTATTATTTGTATATACTATTTTACAGGAGGTTTTTCATGGACGACACTAAAAAAATAATTGATATTGACGCAATCCCTGGCGAAAGATGGTTCCCTAAAGAATCATACTTTGAAGATGATATTACAGAATATTGGGGAGACTGGGGTGTTTCCTCTGAAGTTGATACTCTCAAAGCAGTTCTTCTCCGCCGTCCCGGCAAAGAAATCGAGAATTTCAACGCTAAGGAAGTGCGCTTTTCTGATGAACCTATCGATGTAGAACTCATGAGAAAACAACATGAC
The DNA here is from genome assembly GCA_017397825.1 of Bacillota bacterium. Taxonomy (GTDB): domain Bacteria; phylum Bacillota; class Clostridia; order Peptostreptococcales; family Anaerovoracaceae; genus SUG1106. The sequence goes on from JAFQHT010000071.1 coordinate 1,458, forward strand.
GAAGTCGCTCAGATTTACAGAGATTTCGGCGCTAAGGTTTACTATGTGGAAAACCAGCGCGAAGACAGACCTAATGCAGTTTTCTGCAGAGATTTGATGTTTATGACTCCAGAAGGTGCTATTATTACAAGACCTGCTATGGCAGCACGCCGCGGGGAAGAAAGATATATTGCAGAGGCTCTTGCCAGAATCGGTGTACCTGTTCTCAGAACCATTGCCGGTGACGGTATGTTTGAAGGTGCCAATGCAATGTGGGTTGACCGAAAAACATGCGTGCTTTCAACAGGAGTACGCTGCAATAAGAGCGGATTTGAACAGGTAAAATATGAACTGGAAAGAATGGGCGTGGATGTTACCATATGCAGCAGCCTTACAGCAATATTCATATTGACGGCCTTCTCAATCCTGCAAGCAATGATGTCATGCTGATGCATGCTTCTCAGGTACCTTATGACATCGTTGATATGTTAAAGAAAAAAGGCTATAAGATGCTTGAAGCACCATACAGAACGGAA
>JAFQHT010000072.1 GCA_017397825.1 Bacillota bacterium
TCACTCAATGAGACACACAAGAAGAAAATGGAACGCTAACATTCAGACTGTAAGAGTTGTTGAAGAAAACGGAACAGTTAGAAGAGCTAACGTATGCACAAAGTGCATCAAATCCAACAAAGTGAACCGTGCCATTTAATTGAAAAACGAACTAAAGAGAACCTTTGCTTTGTCATGGGTTCTTTTTTTCTATTCAGAATAAATTTTTACATATGGAGGACAGTATTATGAAAAACACTGCAATCGTTACAAAATGTGTACAGGGCGGTTACCAGGCAGGAAATGGTGAACCGCGTCAGGTACCTATTATTCAGAGCACAACTTTCAGATACACAACAGGAGAAGCTATGGGTAAGCTGTTTGACCTTGAAGCAAACGGATATTTCTATTCAAGACTTCAGAACCCTACATGTGATACTGTAGCAGCCAAAATCTGCGAACTTGAAGGCGGAACAGCAGCAATGCTCACATCTTCCGGTCAGGCGGCTAATTTCCTTGCAGTATTCAATATTGCAGGATGCGGAGACCACATCATTTCTTCAGCATCAATTTACGGAGGAACATTCAACCTTTTTGCTGTAACAATGAAGAAGATGGGCATCGAAGTAACTTTCATTGATCCTGACTGTACAGAGGAAGAACTCAACGCAGCATTCAGAGAAAACACAAAGGCTGTTTTCGGCGAAACTATTGCAAATCCTGCACTTAACGTGCTTGATATCGAAAAGTTTGCAAAAGCAGCTCACGCTCACGGATGCCCGCTGATTATTGACAATACTTTCCCTACACCAATTAACTGCAGACCTTTTGAATGGGGCGCTGACATCGTTACTCACTCCACAACCAAGTACATGGATGGTCACGGAACTGCAGTAGGCGGCGCTATCGTTGACAGCGGCAAGTTCGACTGGACAGCACATGCAGAAAAATTCCCTGGACTCTGCACACCTGATGCAAGTTACCACGGAGTTACATATACAGAAAGATTCGGCCTTGAAGGTGCATATATTACCAAGGCTACAGCACAGCTCATGAGAGACCTTGGCGTTACACCTGCTCCGCAGAGCGCATTCCTGCTCAATCTGGGCCTTGAAAGCCTTCATGTAAGAATGGCAAGACACTGCGAAAACGGCCTTGCAGTAGCCAAATTCCTTGAAAACCATCCTAAGGTTGAATGGGTAACATGTCCGATGCTTGAATCAGACAAATACTATGAACTTGCACAGAAGTACCTTCCGAACGGTGCATGCGGCGTAGTATCTTTCGGTGTAAAGGGCGGAAGAGAAGCTGCAGCAACTTTCATGGCAAACCTGAAGATGATTGCAATTGAAACACATGTAGCAGACGCACGTTCATGCTGCCTGCACCCTGCAACAACTACTCACCGTCAGATGACAGACGAAGAGCTCATTGCAGCAGGTGTTGGCCCTGACCTTGTGAGAGTTTCCTGCGGTCTTGAAGATGCAGCAGATTTAATTGCTGATATTGAACAGGCTCTCGCAGCAGTATAGAGTAAAATACTAATTTTGGAGAACGTAAAATGCCTATTAAAATACCTAATGATCTGCCGGCGGTGAAAACCCTGGCGGAAGAAAACATTTTCGTCATGACCGAAACCCGTGCCATGACTCAGGACATCAGACCGCTGAGAATACTCATGCTCAACCTGATGCCTAAAAAAATCGAGACAGAAACACAGATTTCCAGAATACTCGGCAATACGCCGCTGCAGATTGAACTTACACTTATGAGGGTTTCTTCCCACGAGTCACATAACGTTACACAGGACCATCTGCTTTCTTTCTATAAGACTTTCGATGATGTAAAAGAAGAAAAGTTTGACGGAATGATTATCACAGGGGCTCCTGTGGAACAGATGCCTTTTGAGGAAGTGGACTACTGGCCTGAACTCTGTGAAATAATGGAATGGTCCAAGACAAACGTTCACAGCGTTTTTCACATCTGCTGGGGAGCTCAGGCGGGACTTTATTATCACTTCGGAATTGATAAGCAGCCGCTGCCGCAGAAAATGTTCGGAGTATTTCCACATACCTGCGAGTATCCTCATTCAATGCTTCTGAGAGGCTTTGACAGCACTTTTAACGTGCCTCATTCAAGACATACGACTGTTGACAGGGCAGACATCGAAAAGGTGTCTGAACTTAAAATACTGGCTTCTTCAGAGGAAGCAGGCGTGTACCTGGTTGCAAAAAAAGGCGGACGCCAGATTTTCGTAATGGGTCATTCTGAATACGATCCTATGACTTTGGATGCAGAATACCGCCGCGACGTCAACGCAGGTCTGCCGATTGAACTGCCACTGAATTATTATAAGGACAATAATCCTGACAATCCGCCGGTTGTAAGCTGGAAAGCTCACGGCAACATGCTCTACATCAACTGGCTTAACTACTTTGTATATCAGTCCACACCATACGACCTGAATACACTGGAAAGCCACTAAAATCACACCCAAAACGCTCTGTGCACTTTACTCATGCATGGAGCGTTTTTTTGTAACAGAATGGTCGGAAAAAGGCGAAATTTGTCAGATGACGGATGTATAATAAAGACGGGTAAGTGTACAGCATTATCTTCTGAGTAGTGTGAATCCGCATATTACAAGAAGACCTCCAAGCAGGATTATCCAGGCCTTCGGTGGCAGGAAAAAGGCGCATATGGTTACAGCGCCGAAAACCAGCAGGACGAAACCTATGTCCTTAGTCTCTTTATATATGTCAAAGCATTTCTTTTTGCGATAATTATTGTTCATGATAAGTCACCCCATATAATCTATGAAAAAATATGGGAAAGTGTGCAGATTTGTGGTAAAATCATATCAGAAGAAAATTTCAGGGGAGGGAGCAGAATGTCTCTGGAAAGAATATCTGAATACGGTAATATCAAAATCAATGAAAATATATTTGCAAGAATAATCCTTGACGCAGTGGCACAAACCAACGGGAAGTTTATGCCGGCAACAGAAAAGGGCAAAATACCGGGAGGCCTGGATAACAGAGTTTCCGTGGGGGAACTTCTTCCTCACATCAAAATAAATGAAACGGAAGAAGAATACCAGCTTGACTTTTATATTGTGATGTCTTTCGGATCCAGTATAAGGGAAAACTGCAAGATAGTGCTGGACTACATCGAAAAAGAAATGCACTCCATGCTTCCAGACAAATGTGGCCGTATTCTCCTGAAAATTGTAGGCGTAAAATCAAAAAGAGTTGCAGCAAGAAGCATAGAAGTAGTGAGAAAATATGAACCTTAAAGACAGTGTAACCGCTATAAAAGGCGTCGGTGCCAAAAGGGCGGAACTACTTGAAAAACTTAATATAAGAACAGTTGAAGATCTGCTCATGTGCTTTCCGCGCAGGTATGAAGACCGGCGGAAGGCAGTGACCATCATGGAGGCACCTTTCAATCAGGAGGTGCTGCTGGAAGTGAAGGTTGTGCGTAAGCAGATTGTTGGCGGCAGGATGAAGCTTCTCAAAGTGCTGGTGGAGGACAATACCGGCAATCTTGAGATGCTCTTTTTTAATGCGCGTTTTCTGGCAAACCTTTTTAAGCCGGGGGACGAGCTTACTCTGTTCGGTAAGATTACTCTTAATAAAAACCGTCGCCAGATGGCACATCCTGAGTTCCATAAGACCGGGTCTGAGGATGATATCCGCGGTTTGTTCCCTGTGTATCCTCTGACCGAGGGACTCAGCCAGAATCAGATGCGGACTATGCAGATGGCAGTGCGAAGCGCAGCGTGGCAGATGGAAGAGTGGATGCCGGAAGAAATTGTTGAAAAATACAGGCTTTGCGACCCGGCATATGCTATAGAAAACATACACTTTCCGCTGGCTGAAGAGTCGGTAAAACAGGGAAGATACAGACTGGTTTTTGAAGAACTTCTGACTTTGCAGACCGGGCTTTTTTACATAAAAAACAACAAGGAGCGCGGCGAAAAGGGCGTGGCTGTGAAGCCTGAAGTTTCAGTACAGCCTTTCCTGGACAGACTGTCGTTTAAGCTTACTGAAGGGCAGGCAAGGGCCTACGCTCAGATTGAAAAGGACCTTATCAGTGAAAAACCTATGAATCGTCTGGTTCAGGGAGACGTAGGTTCCGGCAAAACTGCTGTGGCTCAGCTGGCAATGTACAAGACCGTAAAAAGCGGTTTTCAGGCGGTTATGATGGCACCGACTGAACTGCTGGCAAAGCAGCATATTGCCACCTTAAAACGTGATTTTGAGCCTTTGGGGGTAAGATGCAGACTGCTCTCCAGCAGTACCAAGGCAAAGGAAAGGGCAGAGATTCTCACCGCACTGGAAGCCGGTGAAATTGATGTTCTTGTGGGCACCCACGCAATTATCCAGCCGGACGTATTATTCAGAAATTTAGGCCTTGTAATTACCGACGAGCAGCACCGTTTCGGCGTAAATCAGCGTACACTGCTGGCAGGAAAAGGTCAGAATCCAAACATCCTTGTCATGACTGCAACGCCTATCCCGCGTACTCAGGCGGTAATTCTTTACGGAGACCTTGATATTTCAATAATTGATACGCTGCCGGCCGGCCGTAAACCTATCAGGACATTCCTGCGGTATCAGAACAGCCGGAGAAAAATATATGATTTTGTGCAAACCCAGGTGAAGGAAGGTCGTCAGGCTTATGTTGTCGCACCTCTCATTGAAGAGTCGGAAGTCATTGACTGCAAGTCGGCTGATGAAATCCACAAAGAACTCTGTGCTCAGTATCCGGACCTCAGAATCGGCCTTGTGCACGGTGCCATGAAGCAGGCTGAAAAAGACGCCGTTATGGAAGCTTTTGCGGGTGGACAGATTGATGTGCTGGTTTCAACAGTTGTTATAGAAGTTGGCATAGACGTTGGAAATGCAACGGTTATGGTCATCGAAAACTGCGAGCGTTTCGGCCTGGCACAGCTCCACCAGCTCCGCGGAAGAGTAGGCAGAAGCGGCCACCAGTCATACTGCATTCTGGTCAGCGGTTCTGACGGGGAAGTTGCACGCAAGCGTAACGAAATCATGTGCTCCACAGAAGATGGTTTCACAATCGCAGAAGAAGACCTGAAACTCCGCGGACCAGGCGAACTCTTCGGCACACGCCAGCATGGCCTGCCGGAACTGAACATCAGTGACCTGGTACAGCATGTGGACATATTGGACAAGGTGCGATTCGTAGCACGAGATATAATTGACGCTGACCCTGAGCTTGAAGCGCCACAGCATCAGGTGCTGAAAGAAAGGGTGAAGAGAATGTTCGGAGAAAAGATTGAGCTGAGGCTTTAAGATAAGTTTTAAAATGGAATTGTTGGTGAAGATATGAACAGCGTAAATAAAACATTATACATCCCTTTATGTGGTAAGTCCTATGTGAGTAAAAAGGGATTATTTCTTAATGACAAAAAAGCCGAAGAAATTTGGGAAGCGGAAGGGTTTTCACTTAAAGGAAAATCTGAATCTAAATGGCTTGCATATTATATGGGAGTCCGCGCTGCTGTATTTGACGGATGGTTAAAGCAACAAATGGCAGATGCTCCGGATGCGGTGGTCATTCATATCGGCTGCGGAATGGATAGCCGCATCATAAGAGTAGGAACTGAAAATCATAAGTGGTACGATGTGGATTTTTCAGAAGTTATTGAAGAAAGAAAACGATACTATGCGGAATCAGATAACTATAAAATGATTGCAGGCGACGCAAGAGAAAACAAATGGATTTCAGATATTAAGGAAACCCAATATGCCATTGTTGTTATGGAAGGCGTGAGTATGTATTTGACAGTTGATGAAATGCGAAATCTGGCAGATAGTCTGTGCACTCATTTTGAAAACCTTGTGCTTTTAGTTGACTGCTATACTTCTTTTGCTGCAAAAATGTCAAAACGAAGAAACCCTGTAAATGATGTAGGTGTAACCGAGGTTTATGGTATAGATAATCCGCAGTCTTATCAGAACGGGAAGTTCACTTTTGTAAAAGAACACACAATGATTCCTCAAAAATACATAGACGAGTTAAAAGGATTTGAAAGGTTCGTTTTCGCAAAGCTTTATGCAGGCAGTTTTTCAAAAAAGCTGTATCGCTTATTTGAATACCAAAAGAAATAAATTCTTATTTATCGGAGGGGATTATTTGAAAAAGGTGTTTCAGGTAATTTGTTGTGCTGCTGGTGCTGGAATGATTGGCTTTTTTGCTGATCAGTTAAATACTGTAACAGGATGTGTATTTTTCACCATTGGTGTTGTTTTGCTTGTCAGTTCAATCATTCTGGTTTCCAAACAAGATGAAGATAATGAATAAATTCCAATTTATTGATGTGAGCAATAAGTACTTTCAGGAGAATTAGTAATGAAATTTGTAATGTCTTACAGTTGCGGCAAGGACAGCACATTGGCACTGCACAAAATGATTGAACAGGGACACGAGCCGGTGGCCCTGATTACTATGGTCAACGAAGAGTCAGACCGTTCTTTCTTTCACGGTGCAGATTTAAAAATGATAAATGCATATTCAGAGGCCTTGCAGATACCTGCTCTGATTACCAAATCATCCGGTGAGCATTATCATCTGGCAATGGAGGAAAGCCTGAAAGAAGCAGTTAATCTCGGGGCAGAGGCTGCCTGTTTCGGCGATATAGACATTGAAGGCAACCGGGCATGGAGCGAAGAAAGATGCAGCAATGCAGGACTTCCGGCAGTATTTCCGCTGTGGCACAAAGACCGTACAGAGAATGTTTACGATCTTGTCAGCCTTGGCTACAAATGCCTTATCAAGTCCATAAACAATACTTTACTTCCGGAAGAACTTCTGGGAAAAATAATTGATGAAGAAGTAATCGAAACAATGAAAAACTGCGGAATTGACATCTGCGGCGAGAATGGCGAGTATCATACGTTGGTAGTGGATGGACCGGTATTTCATAGACCACTGGAATTCAGTACAGGCCGGACATTGGATTTCGGAGACTTTTCGGTTATAGAAATTCAAATTTAAATTTCAACATCTCAGAAATAAAAGAAAAAATTGATTTTTTATGTTTAAAGCAAAAAATCCCATGGTATATTTTAGTAAAAGGAGGCAGTGCTATGATTATTTCCAGAGAGCTGGACTATGCTTTCCGCATTCTGCGACAGCTTTACCTGTGTGATATGGTAACGGCTCCAGAGCTGGAAGACAGGGAAAAGGTGAGCGTTGATTTTGCGAGAAAAATTCTCCGCAAGCTTAACAAAGCCGGCATGGTTCACATTCTGCGGGGGCCTCAGGGCGGATACAGACTGGCAGTACCACTGGAAGCGATAACAATGTGGGACGTAAAAATGGCCATAGATCCGGAGACTGCAGTAAATAAGTGCATGAGCGGAAGCTATGTATGTGACGGAAGCTGCGGACTCAACTGCGGTGTTCACAGGGAATGCGGACGCATTGAGGGAGTACTGCGCCTTGAAATGAACAGAAAGAATTTAAAAGAAATTTTTTCGGGGGAATAATTTTTTTTATACCTCAAACTGGACTAAATAAGTCCACTAAATAAGTATATTATATAATTAATAATCCGACACACAACGGGGAGGTACAATGATGAGATTTAAGACTTCGCAGGCGCACGAAGAATTGCGTGCAATCATTCGGGAATTTGCTGAAACGGAAGTAAAACCAATTGCATTCCTTATGGATCAGAACAATGAATTTCCTCATGAGGCAATCAAAAAGCTTGGGGAAATGGGGTACATGGGTATCCCTTATGGAAAAGAATACGGCGGGGCAGGTCTTGATGCTCTGAGCTATGCTATAGCAGTAGAAGAATTATCAAGAGTAGACGGCGGCACAGGTGTAATCCTTTCAGCACACACATCACTGGGCGCATATCCTATTGCAGCTTTCGGTACAGAAGAACAGAAGCAGAAATATCTGGTACCTCTCGCAAAAGGTGAAAAAATCGGTGCTTTCGGGCTGACTGAACCTAATGCAGGAAGTGATGCGGGCGGTACAGAAACTACAGCCGTTCTCGAAGGTGACCACTATATTCTCAATGGTGGAAAGATTTTCATCACTAACGGTGGTGTGGCTGATACATACGTTATTTTTGCTGTAACAACACCTGACATCGGAACACGTGGAATCAGTGCTTTTATTGTTGAAAAAGGATGGGAAGGATTTACTTTCGGAGACCACTACGACAAGCTTGGTATCCGTTCATCTGCAACTGCAGAACTGATTTTCAACGATGTTAAGGTTCCTAAGGAAAATCTCCTCGGCCGCGAAGGTGAGGGTTTCAAAATTGCTATGAACACTCTTGACGGAGGCAGAATCGGTATTGCAGCTCAGGCCCTTGGTATTGCACAGGGTGCTTTTGAACAGGCACTTGAGTATTCCAAGGAAAGAATTCAGTTCGGCAAGCCGATTGCACGTCAGCAGGCAATTCAGTTCAAACTGGCTGATATGGCGACAAAGCTGCGTAATGCAAGATTCCTTGTATACAGTGCAGCAGAGCTTAAGGAAGCTCATGAACCATTTGCTATGGAAGCAGCAATGGCTAAACAGTATGCATCTGACATAGCAGTGGAAGTAACATATGAAGCTCTTCAGATTTTCGGGGGCACAGGATACCTTAAGGGTATGGAAGTAGAACGTGCTTACCGTGATGCAAGAATCACTACAATATACGAAGGAACCAATGAAATCCAGAGAGTAGTTATTGCTGCCAACTTAATAGGCAAGTTACCTAAAGATGAAGCAGCAGCTCCACGTAAAAAATCCAAAGCCGGAGAAACAGGCATCCGTAAGAAAATGATTCTTAAGGACGGCACTGTTGAAGAACGTGTTGAAAAACTTGTAGAAGCTCTGAAGGCTGACGGCTATGATTTTACAGTTGGTATTCCAATTGATACACCTATTCAGGAAGCTGAACGTGTAGTAAGCGCAGGCAAGGGCATCGGCGACAAAAAGAACATGAAGCTGATTGAAGACCTTGCAAAGGCTGCAGGTGCCGCAATCGGTTCATCAAGACCTGTTGCTGAAACACTCAAGTACGTACCGCTTAACCGTTATGTTGGTATGTCAGGTCAGAAGTTCAAAGGCAATCTTTATATAGCATGCGGTGTTTCCGGAGCAATTCAGCACCTAAAAGGCATCAAGGAAGCGGGAACAATCGTTGCAATCAACAATAATCCAAACGCAAAGATTTTCAAAAACGCAGACTACGGCATCGTAGGTAATCTTGAAGAAGTTCTTCCTGTACTTATAAAAGCTCTCGACACCGGCGAAGAAAAGAAGCCGGCACCACCAATGGTTAAAGTTAAGAGAGCAATCCCTGTAAAGGAAGCACCATCATGGCCGATCCATGTATGCAACGGCTGCGGATATGAGTATGACCCTGAAATTGCAGATCCGGATAATGAAATATATCCGTTCACTTTATTCGATGCGCTTCCTGAAGACTGGACATGTCCGGAATGCGGCGAAGAAAAAAGCAATTTCGTTATAGTTTAGGATTGAAAGGAGAAGTGTAAAATGTATTGCTACAGAAAAGTAACTGACGATTTATACTGGATTGGTGCCAATGATCACCGTCTGGCGCTCTTTGAAAATGTTCATCCGATTCCAAGAGGTGTTTCCTACAATTCCTATTTGCTGCTGGATGAAAAAACTGTTTTATTCGATACTGTGGACTGGTCGGCATGCCGTCAGTTCCTGGAAAATTTGGAAAAATTACTGGATGGCCGTAAGCTCGACTACATGGTTATCAACCATATGGAGCCTGACCATGCGGCTTCCATTGAAGAAGTGCTGATTCGCTACCCTGAAGTAACAGTAATCAGCACAGAAAAAGCTTTCCTGCTTATGAGCCAGTTCGGCTTCCATGCAGAAGAGAGGAAAGATATAGTGAAAGAAGGAGATACAAGATGCTTCGGTAAGCACACAATCGCCTTTGTGGAAGCGCCGATGGTGCACTGGCCGGAAGCAATGGTATCCTTTGATGTGACAAACGGCGTGCTTTTCGCAGCTGACGCCTTCGGTTCCTTCGGCGCACTTGACGGCAGACTTTTTGCGGACGAAGTTGACTTTGACAGAGACTGGCTTGACGATGCAAGAAGATACTACACAAACATCGTAGGCAAATATGGTCCTCACGTTCAGGCACTGCTCAAAAAGGCTGCAGGACTTGACATCAAGTATATCTGTCCTCTTCACGGACCTGTTATCCGTAAAGATTTCGGCTACTTTATTGACAAGTATGACAAGTGGAGCCGTTACGAACCAGAAGAAAAAGGCGTTCTCATCGCTTATGCATCAATGTACGGCAACACAGAAGCTGCTGCATATCTGCTGGCATCCAAGCTTGCAGAACGCGGCATGACAAACATTTCTGTAAGAGACGTTTCAAATACACATGTTAGCTACCTGATTGCAGATGCTTTCAAGTACAGCAACATTGTACTGGCATCCGTAACTTACAACCTGGGAATTTATCCGGTAATGCACAATTTCCTCATGGATATGAAGGCACTGAACCTCCAGAAGAGAACTGTTGCCATCGTGGAAAACGGTTCCTGGGCATGCAAGTCAGGCCAGCTTATGCGTAACTTCCTGGACAACGAAATGAAGGAAATGACTATTCTTGATGAGCAGGTTACAATGACATCTGCTCTTGCAGAAAACAACATGGTGGATGTGGATGCTCTTGCTGACAGAATCATCGAATCAATGAATTTATAAAATCGAGTATATGAAAAGTAAAAACCCTTTCTTGCATAAAAAAACACCGGGCTGTAAACCAGCCGGTGTTTTTTATTTACGAAATCAATTTTTGTATTCAGGCGGAAGCGGAAAAATCAGTCTGAGCGTAAAAAGGCCTTTTTCGGCTTTGAACGAACTGTGCCCACCGTTTTGCTGAGTGATAGTTTTGATGCTGTAGCAACCATAACCATGGTCTTCCTGCCCGGAAACAGGCAGACCATTTCTCATGGTTATCTGACCTGTATAAGGGTTTTGTATCTGGATAAGAAGTTTATTCTGTCTGACTTCACAATATATTTTTACCCATTTATCAGGCACATCTTCTTTAGATACTGCTATAAAAGCATTTTCAAGACCATTGGATACTACAGAACAGAGTTCAGTATCAGACAGTGGCAGGTTCTGAGGGAGCATAACGCTTACTGAGAAGTTGATACCTGTATTTTGGGCTTTGTTATCATAAAAAGAGCACAGCAGGTTTATTATTTCGTTTTCGCAGAATTTCTTTGGGGTTATTGCATCAAGATCAGTCATAACTGTGCTGATAAACTCCCGGGCCTGTTCTGTCTGACCGCTGCTAAGCATTCCGTTGAGCATGATTAGCTGATGACGCATATCATGACGATATACCGACATACGTGAATTGGAATCATGAAGAAGAGTTATCTGACTTTCTGCCGAATTAATTTTTTGCTGTAAAGCGTTTTGGGCAGATTTTAATAACTGTTTTTCACTTAATGATTTATATAAGTACGGGAACAGAAAATAAAACATAAAAACTTCTGCAGTCGGCAAATATCGTACAATGTATCCCGGAACAGATGTAAGTGCTGAAAAGTCCTGATTTGCAGCAGCAAATACATAAATGTAGTACACAAGCGGAATAAGTGAGAACAGAACAAAAAGCTTGTTTTCACCATAGGTAAGTAAGTAGTTGAAGCCGCTGCGGAAAACAAACCATACCAGAATCAGCATAAATGTATAGGAAATAAGATTAGACAGCAATAACGCCTGAGGTGAGTCTACAAAGAGGGTATTACGCACAATATTTCCAATGAGAACTGTCGGTGCAGTAAATACAGTTGCTGTCAGTATCATGAATGCTGTTTTGATAATACCGCGTTTTGCAAGATACAGGAACAAAAGAAAAGTAGGCAGATGCATGTATATAAACAGCATTTTACCGTATACAGCGTATCCTACATAATCACGCAGTATCTGGTTGGCAATACAAAGAAACGCAATTGCAAAAAGAATCAGCCAGCGGTTCAAGGTACTGAAAGATTTAAGTTCAACTCCCATAAGAATCCACAGAAGTGCAAATACATAAAGCAGCGTAAGCGCCGGGGAATATGTAGCAATATTCATAGAATATCTCCTTGTTATTATTTGCTTTGATTATATCACATATATGGCATACTGAACAGAATTAAACAAATAAAACAAAAAAGACCAGAGAATTCGCCTGGTCTTTCTTGTATTTATCCAAAGTTTGAAATTACTTTCCGGCTAACTGTCTTTCAGCCATTTCAACTAACTTCTTAGTCATATAACCGCCTACATAACCGTTCTGTCTAGCTGTAAGGTTACCCTTGTCAGCCTGGTCGTAGTTGGATAAACCAAGTTCGTTAGCAACTTCTGTCTTTAAGTTGTTTAATGCAGGTTTTGCATTTACATTCATCTTATCCTGTAATGACATGTTTAATCACCTCCTATTACAATACTAGTTTTACTCGGGACAGTTTTTATATGCGATGCAATAAATGGAGAAGATGGAGAGGGCTGCCAACATGTAAAATGCATAAAAAATTTGATTTTATCACCGTTTTGCGGTAATATATTTATTGTTATAAATTATCGTGAAATTATTTTGAAAAGGAATTTAAAAATATGAGAATTATCACAGGAGATTTTAAGGGCAGACGTCTTGAAATGCCTGTCGGAAAAGATATAAGACCGACAACCGAAAAAGTTAAAGAAGCGATTTTCAGCATTATTGCAGGCAATGTGCCGGGTGCTGTGTGTGTGGACCTCTTTGCAGGTACAGGCAATCTAGGTCTTGAAGCACTTTCAAGAGGCGCAGAAAAGTGTTATTTTGCGGACAATTCCAGAGACAGCCTTAATTTAATCAAGAGAAATATTGCAATGTGCAAAGCAGAGGAATGGTCAACAGTTATTCCGGGAGACTTTGAAAGAGTTCTTCAGAGACTTGGCGAAAGAGGAGAAAAAATCGATATTTTCTTCCTGGACCCTCCGTACAGAGAAGGTCTTTATGAAAAGTGTTTCGAACTTATAAGAGAGTACGATCTTCTGGCTAAAGAAGGTATAATTGTAGCGGAACACGGTGAACGTGAACCTCTTCCTGAAGAAATTGAAGATTATATTGTTCTGAAAGAAAAAACCTACGGAAGCATTGCAATCACAATCTATGGTTGATAAGAAACGGCCGGTATGTTAAAATATTAGGAACAATTTTTATAATTTAAGAGGATAAAATGAACACAAAAGCATTATACGCGGGCTCATTTGACCCGCTCACACTTGGACATCTGGACATTATTGAACGTGCCTCCAATATTTTTGACGAAGTAGTTGTAGGTGTGACTATAAACCTTGAAAAAAAGACCATGTTCACTTTCGAAGAGCGTATGGAAATGATTAAGGAAGTCACAAAACATCTTCCTAATGTTTCTGTGCAGATGTGCGACGGATTGCTGGCAGACTTCGTAAACAACAACGGTTTTAATGTGGTTGTAAGAGGACTGCGCGGAGTTTCTGATTTTGACTCCGAAAAACAGATGGCACAGCTTCATCAGTACCTTTACAGGGACAAGGTTGAAACAGTTTTCATGATGGCTGATTCCAGGTACGACTTTATAAGTTCAACAATGGCCAAACAGGTCATTTCACTGGGTGGAGACGGCAGTATGCTGGTTCCTCCATACATATTAAAAACTATGAAAGGGAAATTGGGCAAGTAAATGGAAGATACAACAAAAGTTTTAGACTTACTGGATGAATTAGAAGATCTTATGGAAGGAGCTACATCAGTTCCTCTTACTAACAAAGTAGTTTTAGAAGCAGAAGAAATTTTTGCAATCGTAAAGGAAATCAGACTGGCACTGCCTGATGATATCCAGCAGGCAAAGTGGATCAGAGATGAACGTGACAGAATCCTTGCTGAAGCAAAGTCTGAATACGAAAGAATCATCCGCGAAGCTAAAAAGCAGGCTGATTATCTGGTAGAAACTGATGATATCACCAAGAGAGCAACTAAACTTGCCAATGAAATCCTTGAAGACGCAGAAGTAAATTCCAGACTTCTCAAGATGAAGACTTATGATTATGTTGACAAGATGCTTTATGATATGCAGGGAAAAATGGACGAGCTGAATATGAAGTATTTCGGCGAAATGTACACTAACCTTGAACATACTTTCCAGGCAATCGGACAGACTCTCAACGCCAACAGAGAAGAAATCAAAAATCTGGCATACAAGACACAGAGCGAAGCTAACTCACAGAAGGGAGAATAGTTTATGAATGCTCAGAATGCTCTTGATGAAAGAAGCAATTACAAGCAGGGGATAATTTCTGCGCTTGGGTGTAGTGTTTTCTGGGGTATAATGCCTATTTACTGGCAGATGCTCCGTCCCATTGAATCCTCTGTAATCATCTTTTACAGAATAGTACTGGTTGCAGTAGTCTGCCTTATAGCGGCACTGGTTAAATACAAACCTGCGGAGATTTTCGCACCGCTTAAGGACATTAAAATGGTACTTACATACATTTTGGTGGGGGCACTTATTACTGCAAACTGGTCAATTTATATCTGGGCCGTTAATGCAGATTATGTTATCCAGACATGTATCGGTTACTATATTGAGCCGCTGGTTGTGTGCGTGTTCGGTATGGTTTTATTTAAAGAAAAACTCACCAGATATAAAGGAATTGCTTTGGGATTGGCATGTATAGGCGTTGCTGCAGTAATTATTTATTTCAAAGAGGTTCCTGTTATTGCAATCAGTCTGGCACTGACATTTGCTGTTTATGCTGCAATGAAAAAGAACCTGAACAAACCGCCGATTATTTCACTGCTGTATGAAACAGTGTTTCTGGCGCCATTTGCCCTGGCAGTAGTGATTTATATGGAGGCTACAGGCACAGGTGCTTTGGCAGTTGATGACGGCGGCAAGTATGCGCTGCTTATGCTCTGCGGATTGTTTACCGCAATTCCTCTGGGGCTTTTTGCCAATGCGGCCAACAAGGTCAATCTTTTCGTACTGGGACTGACAGAATATATTTCACCTACAATTTCTCTGATTATCAGTATTTTTTACTTTAAAGAACCATTTGAACAGATTCAGCTCATCGCTTTTGCAATAATCTGGATCGGACTGATTTTCTTCAGTTACGGTGAATACAAAGAATACAAGGAATCAATGCAGGGTGAATAATATAGGGATTAATATGAGTAAAAAATTTTTATTAAATACACCTGAAGATAATGGGTACTACCTGAGCTACCCTCAATATACGGGACATAACCGTACTGATTATCCGGAGCCTCTTGTAAGAGTAACTGCCGGAGAGGGCGGTGAAGCAATACTTATACTCGGCAGTGAAAAAACAGGTCTTTATGACTGCGGCATGGCATGCTTCAGCGATAAACTGATTGAAAACATTAAATGTGTTTTTGAAGGAACAGGAAGAAAAGTTGATTATATTTTTCTTTCCCATACTCACTATGATCATGTAGGGGCACTTCCGTATATTCTGAACGAATGGCCTGATGCTGTAGTATGCGCAAATGCCAAGGCGGCCAGTGTTTTTTCAAAACCGGGTGCCAAGGCCACAATGGAAAGACTGGGCAATAATGCTAAAAATCTTTTCGGTGTCAAAGACGTTGAAATTACTGCAGAAGGGCTCCGTGTAGATATGGTTCTGGAAGAAGGAGATAAAATATCTCTGGGCGACGAAGAGGTCGTAATGTATGAAGCAAAAGGACATACAGATTGTTCCGTATGCTACTATATAATGCCTCACAAAATTCTTTTTACAAATGAGTCCACAGGAGTTCATGTTAGTCCGGAATTCCTTTATCCGTCAATTCTGAAATCATATCAGCAGACCATAGACACTGCAGAGAAACTTAAAAAAATTGATGTAAAGTGGGTAATAGCAGCCCATTACGGAGTACTTCCGCAGGAACTGAACAAGAGCTTCTTTGACAGATATATTGCGGAAGCGCGCAAAGAACGTAAAATCATCATGGATGCCATTGCTGCAGGCATGACATATGAGGAAATTCTTGATGAACACAAAAAAGTTTTCTGGACGGAAGGCCGGAGGCGGAACCATCCTTTCGAGGCTTACAGAATCAATGCTGAAGCGACTGTGAAGCTGACAATGAAGGATTATGAGAATGGGTATATATAAAAAATAAACAAAAAACAGAAGAGCTGACTGATATATGTATCTGCCGGCTCTTTTTTTATTGACAGATTAATCTATATGATGATAGATTAAAACTATAGTAAGAAAAAAATTTCATGAAAGGAGCCTGATTATGAAGAAGAGATATCTGTTGTTTATGATTGCTTTCTTAATCTGCATATGCGGAATAAAGTATTTTGATGTTGTAGTACGGTATGATATTGACATAATCAGCTTTTTTAAATACTCAAGAACGCTCACAGAGACTGAAAAAAAGTTCATGGAAACAGAAGAAATTCACTATGGTATAGACGTAAATGATGAACCTTTTGCATTTGTTTCATATGATACAAATCAGAACATGGGAATTCTGGTAGACTATTTCAACCAGCTGTCAGTGACTCTGGAAAACAATCTGCAGCCTGTAACATATAATAGTTATAATCTTCCGCTACAGCTGAAAGCGGGCAATATAGATGCTGCTGTTCTGAAAAAGACACAGATATATCAAGATGTATTCCTTTTTACGCAACCTCTGTATACTGAAAGAACAAAGGTTATTGTATCGGGGGACAGTACTTTTGAAAGCATATATGATGTTGAAAATATCTCTATAGCAGTAATATCCGGCTCAACTGGTCATCATGCTGCAAACAATACATATGCATCCAAAGAAAATGTCAGGATGGTTCTGACAGATAGTCTGGAAGAAAGCTTCTATCTGCTGGGAATGGGCGAAGTAGATGCCATAATAGGTGACGAAGCAAAAATATCTTATTACCTTAATTCTGCGATAAAGGTAAACCGCTTCAAATTTCTGGATGGCTCTCTTTCAGAGGAAGATGTTTGCGTTGCTGTAAACAAAAATCAGGAAGTCCTTTTTAACATTCTGAATAAAGGAATTCTGGAACTTAAAAAGAATAACCAATATAATCACATACATTCCAAATGGTTCGGAAGTTTAATACCAGAAGTGGATGATGTTACCGACTACAGTTTTTCAGCCAATGGCCTGATTATTGTTCTGACTATTGCATTCGGAATGCTCATCTGGAATCAGACTGTTTCAAACCGTGTAAACATAAAAACCCGTGAACTTCAGGACAGCCGTGAAGAATTACGTAATATTATGGACAACCTTACAGACGGAATCATTGTAACTGACTCGGAAGACTATGTTCAGGTATGTAATCAGAGTATTCTGAATATTTTGTCTCAGGATGAAGAAAATGTAGTAGGTAAGAAACTTGATGATGTGGGGGGGATTCAGCCATTCCTTGAACAGGCTAACCATCCCGCTGCACTGCAGATGAATCAGAAGTATTATCTGATTTATAAGCGTAAACTGGACAATATTTCAGGGAAAAATCTTCTTTTCATTGAAGACTATACAAACCGTTATAAATATGAGAGTCTTACAAGACAAGAAGCCAAGATGATTGCCGTAGGCGAACTTTCGGCAGGACTTGCACATGAAATCAGAAATCCACTGGGTCTTATAAAAAGTTATATTTATGTACTGCGGAAAAATATTTCTGATGGAATCGGCCACCATGCTGTCCAGGTTATCGATGATTCTGTAGACCGTATAAATAATCTTATTGAAAATCTTCTTGGCTTTTCAAGACTTTCAAGAGAAAAAACATCTTTCGTGGATGTTGAAGAGTTGATTTGGTCGATGATTATGCTTGAACATAAAAATCTTGAAAAAAATGATATTGATATTCAGGTGAATTCAGATATTGAATACAATAAGAAACTTGAAGTCAACGAAGATATTCTTAAGCTGATAATTGTAAATCTTATCAACAATAGCATAGATGCATTAATTAATTCAGATAAAAAAGAAAAGTTTATCAGAATAAACGTAAGCAGTGCAGACGAAAAGCTGCATCTGGATTTCGAAGATAATGGTACAGGCATTTCCCCGGAAAACCTGGAAATAATATTTAACCCATTTTTTACTACAAAAGATACCGGTACAGGGCTTGGGCTTTATATCCTGAATTCAGAAATTAGAAGAATTAATGGTACAATTACAGCAGACAGCAGGGAAGGGGAAGGCGCTTGTTTCCATATTATGCTGCCGGTTGAGAAGGAGGAAGTTTATGGACATTAACAAAAAGAACTGCCGCATCCTCATCGTTGATGATGAAATTGAATACCAGAATGTCGTAGCACTGATTATGAAGGATGCAGGGTATTATACAGCAACTTGTTCAAACGGAAAGGAAGCATTGGATTATCTCAAGAAGAATGATGTTGACTTGGTAATAACAGACCTCCGTATGCCTGTAATGAGCGGAACAGAACTGATAGAAAACATCCAGAGCATGGAACTGAATGTTGATGTGCTTGTTGCAACTGCTTACGGGAGTATCGAAGGTGCGGTTGATGCTATAAGACTGGGTGCTGCAGATTATTTTGTGAAGAGCAGTAATCTTGATGAACTGATAATGAAGGTGGAACGTATCATCAAAATGAAACACCTGGAACATAAAAACAATATTCTCATTAAGAAACAAAACAGTGAAGAAGTTTTCATGGATTCCCAAAACCCCGAATTTCGTCAGCTTATTGATATGTGCAACAGAACCGCTGATACTAATATTAATATCCTTTTACTGGGAGAATCGGGCGTAGGAAAGGAAGTGGTTGCAAATTATATTCACAGAAAAAGCAATCGTGCAAAGGAACCGTTTGTCCCTGTAAATTGTCAGGTGTTTCCTGAAGGGGTAATTGAGTCTGAACTTTTTGGCCACGAAAAAGGTGCATTCACAGGAGCAGTAGGAAAACGAGTAGGGAAGTTTGAAGAAGCCAATTACGGAACATTATTTCTGGATGAAATCGGAGATCTGCCAATAAACACTCAAGTAAAATTACTCCGTGCCCTTGAAACCAGAAGTATTGAAAGAATAGGTAGCAACAACCGGATCAGTCTGGATGTGAGGTTCATATTTGCAACGAATAAAGATCTTAATATGGAAATTGAAAAAGGTCTGTTCCGTGATGACCTGCTATACCGTATCAATACATTGACCCTTACAATACCGCCTTTAAGACAGAGAAGAGAAGATATTCCCGAGCTGATTAATTTCTTTGTAAGAAAGACTATAATCGATCAGAAGAAAAGAGATATTATCATTGACGATGATGTAATGGAATATCTTATCAATTATGATTATCCGGGAAATGTGCGTGAACTGAAGAATATTATTGAGAGAATGATTGCTCTCAGCAGAGGCGGCCGCATTACAATGGAAGAACTCATGCTTCCGGGTAAAAATAAATATTCTATTTTCGGAATCAGTGGTGATACTGTAAGTCTCAGGGATGCCAGGGGAGAATTTGAAAAACAATATATAAGCGACATCCTGCGTAAAAACGAATGGAATGTTGAAAAAAGTGCAGGACTGCTGGGAATTACATCACGTCAGTTGTGGAACAAAATCAGCCAGTATGATTTACACAGGCCGGAATAAAAAAACATGAAAAAAATTTCATGCTATACTGATATTAATTTCACATATTGACAGAGCTAATAACAGAAAGAGGATTGTAAAAAAAAAATTGCAATCCTCTTTTTTGTTGAAATTTTAACGATTCAAATACGATTGTTAAAAAATTGTTAAATTTGGCATGTAATTTGCTCTATATATGAACGTAAAAATAAACATTAATTTTATTTTCGAAAGGAAGGAATTATTATTATGAAAAAGTTAATTGCTCTTTTAATGGTATTGGTTCTTTGCTTAGGCCTGTTCGCAGGTTGTGGTTCTGATGAACCAGCAGATGGAACTGAACCTATCACAATCAAGATTGCACATACTGACTCTTCTTCCAGATCCACACACGTTTGGTCTGAAAAGATTCAGGGCTTACTTGATGAATCCGCTCCTGGCAGATTCGTAGTAGAAGTTTACTCCGATGGTCAGCTTGGCGACACTACTGACGCTATCGCTGGTTTAGGTCTTGGCACAGTTCAGATTGTATTTGACCTTGTATCCTGCTTCACTCAGGTTGCTGGTGACGACTCTGCATGCGTTGACCTTCCTTACCTGTATCCATCTTTCGAATCCTGGGAAACAGGTATGATGGAAAATGGCGGTCTTGAACTCTTCAACGAAACAATCTCTGACGCTGATTTCTACTGCATCGACTTATACTACAATGGTATCAGACAGCTCATCTCCAGCTCCAAGATTTACCACGGTGTAGATGATTTCGCTGGTCAGAAGATCAGAATCGCTCAGAACGACCTTAACGTTGAAATGTGGAATGCAATGGGCGCTAACCCAACTCCAATGGCTTGGGGTGAAGTAGTAACTTCTCTTTCCCAGGGTCAGGTTGACGCTTTAGACCACTCACTCGGCGTATTCAACGACTTCAACTTCCACGAAGTTGCTCCTTACGTAACAATCACTAACCACGCTTCTTCTCCATTCCCTATCGTATGCTCCAAGGCATGGATTGAATCCCTTGATGCTGCTGACAGAGAAGCTCTTGAAGCTGCTATTCATGAAGTAGCTGCTGGCCAGAGAGCAGAAGAAAGAGCAAATGAAGCTGACTACATCGCTAGATTCGAAGCAGAAGGTGCTGAAGTTTACGAACTTACTGCTGATGAAATCGCTGCACTTCAGGTAGTTTGTGAACCAGTTTATGACTGGATGCGTGACAGAGCTGGCTCCGAAGTGGTTGATAAGTGGCTTGCAACTGTACCTCAGTAAATAAAGGTTAATTCTTGAGGGCAATTATATATTGCCCTCATATTTTTTGGAGGAACAAAATGAAAGAAAAAGGCAAGTTTTTTAAGGCTGTAGACAGAGCGGAAGATATTTGCCTGGTTTCCATGTTTGCACTCATGGTAGCTGCAATCTTTCTTCAGATTATAATGAGATTCGTATTTAATAACTCATTAACTTGGTCCGAAGAATTAGGTAAATTTATCTTTGTATGGATTTCCTGGCTGGGAATCAGCTTGGCGGAAAGAAGAAACGAGCATATTAAAATTACTATGGTCACTGACCGTCTTTCTCCTAAGTGGAGAACTATTTTCGAAATTTTGGCAGCACTCTGCATGATTTTTATTCTGGGTGTAACTGTTTACTATGGTGTTTAACTGGTTATCTTCCAACAGAGAGTAAACTATGCAGGTATAAAGATCAGCACATCATGGGGCTATCTGTCTCTTGTACTTGGCTGCGGATTTATGCTTCTGCGTATTATCGGTGGTATTGTCAGAAATATTATAATCCTCAAGAGCGGCAATTATCCTGTTGTGGAAACTGCTGAAAGCGCTCTGGAAGGAGGTGCCGAATAATGGCTGTTGCTGTATTATTTATCGCACTCGTTCTTTTATTAATTATCGGGGTACCTGTAGGTTTCGCTATCGGTGGCGCTACAATGGTATCCATGCTTCTGTGTTCTGACCTGAACATGGTAGTAAACGCACAGTATTGCTACAGTGGTATCTTCTCATTCACTGTAATGGCAATTCCATTCTTCATGCTTGCCGGTACTATTATGTCCACCGGTGGTATTGCAAAACGTATTGTAAATTTCGCATCTGCACTGATTGATTTCGTAAATGGTGCTATCGGATGCGTTAGTATTATAGCATGTATGTTCTTCGGAGCACTGTCCGGTTCCGGTATGGCAACTGCTTCCGCAATCGGAAGTATGATGATTCCTGAAATGAAAAAGAAGGGTTATGACCCTGCATATGCTGCAACTATTGTATGCTTCGGCGGTATCGTAGGTCCGATTATTCCTCCGAGCCTGTCCTTCGTATTATATGGTGCATCCACGAATACATCTATTCCTAAGCTGTTCCTGGCCGGTATCCTGCCAGGTATCCTCATTGGTGTAATCTTCGTTTGTGCAAACATTATCATGTGTACCATGAACGGTGTAGACCTGAGAAAGAACAGCCATGCTGTTGTGGAAAAGGTTCCTATGGGAGTTTCCATGATGAACCGTCTGAAGAACATTGCAAAAGCAACAAAGGACGGTTTCTGGGCACTTCTGTCACCAGTTATTATTCTGGGTGGTATCTACTCCGGTATTTTCACACCTACTGAAGCAGCTTGTGTATCTGTAGTATACACAATGATTATCAGCTTATTCGTATACAAAGATATGGATCTGAAGGGATTATACAACACTTTCCTGGATACTTCTGTTCTGAATGGTGCTACATCATTCCTTCTTGGATACTCCACAGTATTCTCAACATTCATGACCTTTGAAAAGGTTCCTCAGATGATTACAGAATTCCTGACTGGTGTTTCCGACAACCCATATGTTGTACTGATGTTTATCAACGTAATTCTTCTGATTATCGGATGCTTCCTCGATACAGTTCCTGCCATTATCGTTATGGCTCCTATGTTGCTTCCAACAATTGAAGCTCTGGGAATCGATCCAATTCACTTCGGGGTTATTATGGCGGTAAACCTGGCTCTCGGCCTGTGTTCTCCTCCATATGGCTGCAACCTGTTCGTAGGTGCTGCAGTAGCAAAGATAAAGATGGAATCCATGTTCAAATACATTATTCCATATTTTATTATCGGTATCGGTGCTCTGCTTATCATCACTTACATTCCGTGGTTATCACTGGTATTCATCTAAAAAAGAAATATGAAGATATTAGTTATTTATTTAGGACTGGCTGTTGCAGGATATGCAGCAGCTGTTCCTTTAAGAAATAAAAAAGAAAAATTTGGTTTTATCGGAACTTTATTAATGGTTCTGGTACGAGGGTTGGTATTTCTGATGGGGTTGCGTATCGGATCAAACAGCGAAGTTGTTGGAAATCTTGCATCCATAGGATTTCAGTCATTAATTATTGCTGTTTTGTCTCTCACGGCAACTGTTGCAGCCACACATGTGCTTAGACGCGTGATGGGGTTTGACAGATACGGGCAGTTATCAACGGAACAGTCAGGAGAAACGGACCTGAGTAAAAGAAATGAGCCTGCAAAGGGCAGTGCGCATCGCATTCTGAACAAATCAACTGTAACCATGATTGTAAGTGTGCTGACAGGCTTTATAGCTGGCTTTGTCCTGATTTTACGTACACAGTTGTTAGATTATGACACAGTGTACAATATTTCAGGTGAGTTGGTTACATGGGGGCTTTATGGCCTGGTGTTCTTTGTTGGCATGGACATGAGCTTTGATGGAACTATAGTATCAATATTCCGTCAGAACGGACTTAAGGTTCTTATTTTCCCAATGGTCACAGCTGTTGTAACAGTAGTTACAGTACTGGTTTGCAGTATGTTTACTCCATTAAATCTCAAAGAGGCAATTGCAGTAGCATGTACATTCGGATGGTATTCTCTCGGACCGAATATTATGATGGATGCAGGAATGGTATTTGCAGGGTCATATTGTTTTCTTGTGAATTTTCTCAGGGTAATGCTTTCACTGATTACAATACCTGTAGTTGCAGAAAAAGTAGGATACCTTGAAACCGTTGGAATGCCATGTGCGGCAGGAATGGATGTTTGCATAGCAACCACGTCTCAGGCGACCAACACACAAACTGTTGTATATGCTTTTGCATCTGGTGTGGTATTTACAGCAGCAGTTCCTCTGCTGGTGCCATTAATTACTGGATGATTAAAAGTTTATAATATTTAAAATACCGGCTGCTGTCCGGTATTTTTTAATACATTTTTCGAAAATGTATACAATCTTACAAATTTGAAAAAAGTGCTTTTTTTCCATGCATATTGAATTTAACCTTTAAAGTGGTATGATGAAATCATAAAATCATAAGAATTATATGAGGTGATTCAAAATGGAAAACAAGAAACTGGTAATCAATCCGGCCTGGTGCAAAGGTTGCGGAATTTGCGCAGCTTTCTGCCCGAAGGAAGTACTGGCAATCGTTCACGAAAAAGTTCAGCTTATCAACGAAGCAGATTGTATCAAGTGCGGTCTGTGCGAACTCAGATGTCCGGATTATGCAATATATATTGAAAAGGAGGGAGAATAATGGCTACGAGATTTCATTTATTACAGGGTAATGAAGCCTGTGTTGAAGGTGCAATCGCTGCCGGAATGAAATTCTATGCAGGTTATCCTATTACTCCTTCCACAGAAATTGCAGAAAGAAGTGCTGTAAGACTTCCGCAGGTAGGCGGTAAGTTCATTCAGATGGAAGATGAAATTGCTGGTATTGCAGCAGCCCTTGGAGCTTCTGTTGCAGGTCTTAAGGCAATGACAGCAACTTCCGGACCGGGCTTCTCTCTCAAACAGGAAAACATCGGTTATGCTTCAATTGCAGAAATTCCTATCGTAATTGTAGACGTTCAGCGTGCAGGTCCTTCAACAGGCCTTCCGACATCACCATCACAGGGAGATTATATGCAGTCCAAGTGGGGGACTCACGGTGACCATCCTGTAATCGTAATTTCACCATCATCAGTTCAGGAATGTTACAACCTGACAGTAAGATGCTTCAACATGGCAGAACGATTCAGAGTTCCTGTAATTTTCCTTATGGACGAAATTGTGGGCCATCTCCGCGAAGGATGCGAACTGATTCCTCCTGAAGAACTGGAAATCAATAACAGAATCGAAGGAAATATCACAGGTATGACCTATGCCGTAAGTGAAGGTAACTATGTGCCTGAATTTGCTGCTTTCGGTGAAGGTGAACGTTATAACGTAACAGGTCTTTTCCATGACGATACCGGATTCCCTACCAACGACAATACAATCACACGTAATCAGGAACGCCGTCTGATGGACAAAATCAGAATGAGACGTGACCGTATCATGCAGTGGGAAGAAAAAGACTGTGAAGATGCTGACGTAATCATCGTATGCTATGGCGGTACAGCAAGATCAGTTATGGGGGCTATGGAAGAAGCAAGTAAAATGGACTTCCTCAAAATTGGTATGTTCAGACCAATTACCGTATGGCCATTCCCTGAAAAAGCACTGGAAAAGCTTTCTAAGAAGTGTAAACACATTCTGGTTGCAGAACACAACAACGGCCAGATGCTGCTGGAAGTTCAGAGAGTTGTAAAAGATAACTGTCCTGTTTCTTTCATCGGCAAAATCGACGGAACTACACTGACTCCGGACGATATTCTTACAAAGATTACGGAGGTGTACTAAAATGCCTAGCAAATTAATCGAAAAAACAATGCGTGTAAACAGACTGCCTCATATCTGGTGTCCCGGCTGCGGTCATGGTATTTTAATGCGCGACGTGGCTCAGGCCATTGAAAACTGTGGCCTTGACCCTGACAAGGTAGTAATCGTTTCCGGTATCGGTTGTTCTTCAAGAGCTGCCGGATACATGAACTACAATACTTTACATACAACTCACGGAAGAGCGATTGCCTTCGCAACAGGCGTTAAGCTTGCCAACCCTGAACTTACAGTCATTGTAATCACAGGCGACGGTGACGCAACAGCCATCGGCGGTAATCATCTGATTCATGCATGCAGAAGAAACATAGACCTGACAGTAGTTGTGTTCAACAATAATATTTATGGTATGACAGGCGGCCAGTATTCACCGACTACACCTCACGGTGAAAAGGGTACAACTGCACCATACGGAAACATTGACTATAATTTTGATATTCCTAAACTGGCAGAGTCTGCAGGGGCAACTTACACTGCAAGAGGAACTGCTTTCCATGTGCCTCAGATGATCAAGCTCATTGAAAACGGAATAAAGCACCATGGTTTCTCACTTATTGAAGGTCTCAGCGTATGTCCTACATACTACGGCCGTAAAAATAAGAAGGGCAGTGCAGTCGATATGTATAACTGGCAGAAGGAAAACTGTATTGATGCTGCAAAGGCTCAGAAAATGTCTGCTGAAGAACTTGAAGGTAAGATTCTTACCGGAGAAATGTCACGCTGTGAAAAGCCTGAATATACTGACATGTACATGGAAATCATCAGAAAATGCGGAGGTGACAAATAATGGATAAAGTTGAATTAAGATTCACCGGTTCAGGCGGACAGGGTGTAATAATGGCGACAATTATTCTTGCCGAAGCAGCATATGAAGATAAGCTCCAGGCGGTTCAGTGCCAGTCATACGGTCCTGAAGCCCGCGGAGGAATGTGTAAGGCTGAATGTATTATTTATGACAAGCCAATCATGTATACCAAAGTAATTCTGCCGAACCTGCTTCTGGCTCTTACACAGGAAGCTCTGGACAAATATGTTACATCATTGCAGAAAAATGCAACTATCCTTGTTGACTCTGAAATAAATGTGCCTGAACCAATCAAAGAAAAATACAATGTTATAAGTATTCCGATTCTTGAATCAGCATCTGAAGTTATCAAGAATCCTATGTCAGCGAATATTATTTCAGTAGGTGCAGTAAATGAAATCCTTCATATTGCATCTAAAGAATCTCTTGAAGAAGCAGTTCTGAACCATGTGCCAAAGGGAACAGGAGAATTGAATCTTAAAGCACTTAATCTTGGAGCGCAGCTGGTAAGAAATTATAAGAAATAAGTGAATTTTAGCAGGTCTCCGGCATACGGAGACTTGTTTTTTAACAATGTAAAAACATTTTTTAAACATTTTTGTAAAATGTTTTTGAAATGTATTGACAAAAAATTTAATGAGAATTATACTATGAATCAGAGATTTTTATTGTAACAGATTAAAGTCTGAAAGTACATGAACAAGAAAGGGGACAACAGTTAAAATGCTTGAAATTTCAAAGAAAACCAACTTGTTAGAACAGAATATATATAAATATACTTTGCAGGATATTGAGGACCCGAACCTTTACAGGGAAATGTTTAATTACGAGGAAGTTCCGAAGGTTGCATTTAACCATCGTAAGGTTCCTATCAACATGCCTGAGGACATCTGGATTACTGATACTTCTTTCCGCGACGGCCAGCAGTCTATGGCACCATATTCAGTAGAGCAGATTGTGAACCTTTATAAACTGATGTCCAGACTGGGTGGTCCTTATGGTCTCATCAGACAGTCTGAATTCTTTATTTATACTAAAAAAGACAGAGAAGCAATCGAAAAGTGTATGGAACTGGGATACACTTTCCCGGAAATCACTACATGGATAAGAGCTTCAAAAGAAGACTTCAGATTGGTTAAGGAGCTGGGCATAAAAGAAACCGGCATACTTGTATCATGCAGTGACTATCATATTTTCAAAAAGATGGGCATGA
>JAFQHT010000073.1 GCA_017397825.1 Bacillota bacterium
AAGAGCCCCTTCAGGGGCGGCAAAAGCGGCAAAGGCATTAAGGCTTGAACAAAAGTGAAAGCCCGCGTCTTTAGGCGCGGGCCAGCATCCGGGGCTTATAGCCCCAGAGCAAACCACCCGTTTTACGGGTGGTCATGATTGAAAAATAGCGGATTTAGGGGTGGCAATCCATGTTCTTTTATGATACAATGATGCTTGTGCGTTTCAGATACGGATTATATAATTTTAATATCTTGGAGGAATTATGTTAAAGAATTTACTTGGTGCATGGAACAAAATCAGCCTTGTTAAGCAGATTATCATCGGCCTGGCTATCGGTATCGTTCTTGCACTCATCGCTCCGCAGCAGCTTGGCGGAATCACAATTTTTGGTGACTTATTCGTAGGAGCATTAAAATCAGTAGCTCCTATTCTGGTATTTTTCCTGGTTATGGCGGCAATTTCACAGCACGAATCAGGACAGAAGACTAATATGAAATCAATCATCGCATTATACCTTATAGGTACTTTATGTGCGGCTGTTCTTGCAGTAGTTGCAAGCTTTATTTTCCCGCTCGAACTTGTACTTGCAGACCCGTCAGCAGGTGATGTTGTTCCACCGGAAGGAATTACAGAAGTTCTCAGAACTCTGCTTTTCAACGTAGTATCCAACCCTGTATCTGCTCTTATGAATGCAAACTACATCGGTATTCTTACATGGGCAATCATTCTTGGTATTGCTATGAGACATGCTTCCGCAGTAACCAAAGAAATTCTTGGAGACATCTCCAATGCAGTTTCTCAGGCAATCAGATGGATCATCAGATTCGCACCTCTGGGCGTAATGGGTCTTGTTTTCAACTCCATTGCAACTACAGGTGTTGAAAGCCTTCTTGTATACGGTAAGCTCATTGTACTTTTAGTAGGTGCAATGCTTGTTGATGCGCTTGTTATCAACCCTATTATTGTTTTTGCAAATACACGTCAGAATCCATATCCACTCGTTCTCAAGTGCCTTAAGGACAGCGGTATCACTGCTTTCTTCACAAGAAGCTCTGCTGCTAACATTCCTGTAAACATGAGACTCTGCGAAGAACTTGGACTGGATAAGGATACTTACTCCATTTCCATTCCTTTAGGTGCAACTGTAAACATGGGTGGTGCTGCAATTACAATATCAATCCTTACTCTTGCAGCAACAAATACTCTTGGTATTGAAGTTGATATCGCAAGTGCTGTGATTCTCTGCGTGCTTTCTGCAATCAGTGCATGTGGTGCTTCCGGCGTTGCAGGCGGTTCACTGCTGCTGATTCCGCTGGCTTGCTCACTGTTTGGTATTCCGAACGATGTTGCAATGCAGGTTGTAGGTGTAGGCTTCGTTGTAGGGGTTATTCAGGATTCCTGCGAAACTGCACTCAACTCTTCAACAGACGTACTTTTCACTGCAACTGCTGATATTGCGGCTAAAAGGAAGAAGAAATAAATATTTGTTTAAATTGCAAAGTATGATATAATACCCTTGGAATCTTTGGTTTCAAGGGTTTTCTTTTATAAACTACAGCTGGAGGAAAAAAGATTATGAGTGACAACAGAACAGTATTTGAACGTGAAAACATAGATCTGCCAAGAGGAATGCAGCCTTTTATAGATCCTTTTGAAGATCTGGGAGCAGTAGCGCGCAAGGGCAAAAATGGCTGGTTCTTCAACTTTCACGGAACATCTGAAAAAGGGGATGTAATTACATTTACATATAAAATATATGTACTTACAGTAATGGTAGGTATTAAACCTGTCGTTATGATAAACACTGTATTTTCAATTACCAACGAAACTACAGGCTGGCATCAGTCCGAAGAAAAGTTCTATCCTGCAAAGAAGCGCGGCTCTGTAAACTTCGCAGAACTTGGGGTAGTTACAAACTACGGTGAACTTAATGGTGATTATGATGAAATGCACCTTACAGAAATCCTTATTCCTTGGGCCAATATTGACCTGAAAATCAAGGGTTTCGGAAATATTCTCTACAACAGTTTTTCAGGCCAGACACGCATGGGAGACTCTGTTTTCAACCACTACTCTGTACCTGAAATGGAAACAACAGGCACAATCATTCTTGATGAAGAAGAACATCAGGTTGAAGGAAGCATCTGGTTTGAACGATATACAAGTGACTTCGGCAAAGGCAAAAATAAAAATATCGAAGACAATTATCACTGGCTTCAGGTAAACATGACTCTTGATGACAGTGTGGAAAAAATCTGCATTATATCTTCAGTCGACAACATAACAGGAAGAGAATATACATGGGCAACAATTCTCAACGAAGACGGATCCAACATGGCTGTTACTGTGCATCCACTGATTGAAAATACCAGAGAATACTGGGAAAGCGAAGTAACTTCACAGAGATATCCTAAAACAATGGTTGCAAAGATTCCTTGTCTTGACACAGAACTTGAAATTACAACTGCAGTAGATGAACAGGAAGTGGTTTCTGAAGCAAGAGAAGGCTGCAGATATGCAGGTTCAGGATATTTTAAAGGAACATATAAGGGAAAAGAAGTAACAGGTTTCTGTGCACTTGAAATGAATGGTATCTGGGAGTAAACCTTAACCCTTAAAAAAATGAAAGACGAAAAGCGCAAACCGGCAAAGAAAACTAAACATGAAATAGACATGGTCAACGGGCCGATTCTGAATAAGATGCTCCTGTTTGCATTGCCTGTAATGGCAGCGAGCATACTGCAGCTTTTATTCAACGCGGCAGACATTATTGTAGTGGGACGTTTTGCGGGTGATGATTCGCTGGCAGCGGTAGGTTCCACAACCTCACTGATTAACCTGATGGTAAATCTTTTTGTGGGTCTGTCCATCGGTGCCAATGTCCTTACTGCACGTTATTTCGGTGCACATAAAGGCAGAGAACTTAATGAAACATTACATACAGCCGTTGCTCTCAGCCTTATAAGCGGGCTGGTTCTGGCAGTAATCGGGATTGTTTTTGCAGAACCGATTCTGGTGATGATGAAGTCTCCGGAGGATGTACTTAACCTTGCGGTGGTGTATCTGAGAATATATTTCATAGGTATGCCTGCAATGATGGTGTATAACTTCGGAAGCGCAATTTTAAGAGCGAGAGGAGATACGCAGCGGCCGCTGTATTTCCTTGCAATTTCAGGTGTTATCAATGTATTGCTGAATCTGTTTTTCGTTATAAAACTTGATATGAATGTGGCAGGGGTTGCCTCTGCGACCACAATTTCACAGGTTATTTCTGCTGGTATGATTGTTACATGCCTGTTCAGAGAAGAAGGCGATTTCAGACTGGATATCAGAAAGCTCAGGATTCACAAGCAGAGACTGCTTGGCATAATGCAGGTGGGTCTGCCGGCTGGTTTTCAGGGTGTGCTCTTTTCACTCTCAAATGTGCTTATCCAGTCAGCAATCAATACCTTCGGAGATACTGTAATTGCAGGCAATTCAGCAGCATCCAACCTTGAGGGCTTTGTATATTTTGCCATGAATGCCTTTTATCAGGCGGCGATTTCATTTACCAGCCAGAATATGGGTGCAGGTAAATTCGAAAGAATCACCCCTATCATGAAACGTTCTATGATCTGCGTTCTGGTAACGGGCCTGGTTCTTGGAATTGCGGGATATATAGCAAGCCCGCTCCTTCTTGGAATTTATTCAACAAGCTCTGCAGTAATTGCTGCAGGTACAGTAAGAATGGCTTTTGTATGTGCACCATATGTCCTTTGCGGAATGATGGAAGTAATGGTGGGAATGCTCAGAGGTCTTGGATATTCCATCGCACCTATGATTGTTTCGCTGGTGGGGGCATGCCTTTCAAGAATTGTGTGGGTAACCATATTGTTTGAAGTCATGGCATCACCACCGATTCAGCTTGTCTACGTTTCCTATCCGGTTACATGGGCACTGACTCTTATGGTTCATATATTCTGTTATGTGTGGATTATGGAGCATAAAATCAAGCCTATGATGGAAGCAAAAAAGCAGAGGGAGCTTGAGAACGCAGAAAAATAATATGCATGTTACACTGAAAAATTTAATAAGGTAGAAGCAGCAGATATTCAGCGATTTGAAAAGGAGCGGAATTATGGAGAAAATAAAAATAGGAATTCTCGGCTACGGAAACCTGGGAAAAGGTGTGGAATGTGCAGTTAAACAAAACGAAGATATGGAGCTTGCGGCTGTTTTTACCCGCAGGAATCCGCAGACAGTAAAAATACTGACAAGCAATGTACCGGTCTTTTCGGCTGACGTCCTTGACGACGGCATGAAAAGGCCGGTTTTTGATGTGCTTATTGCATGTGGCGGCAGCGCTGCGGATCTTCCGCAGCAGACTCCACGGTATGCAGAGTATTATAATATAGTGGACAGTTATGACAATCATAACAAAGCGGCGGAACATTTCGTGCGTGTGGACAGGGCAGCACGTCTGGGAAAAAAACTGGCGGTAATCTGCGCAGGCTGGGATCCGGGGATTTTTTCTCTCAGCAGAGTGATAGCGGCGGCAGCCTTTCCTCAGGGCGAAAATTATACTTTCTGGGGCAGCGGCGTGAGTCAGGGACATTCTGATGCGGTGAGAAAGATTGAAGGAGTAAAAGATGCACGTCAGTACACAATTCCTGCAGATGAGGCTGTAAGAATGGTAAGAGGTGGCCACATGCCAGTGCTGGAGGCGGGGCAGAAACATGTCAGAGAGTGCTTTGTGGTTGCAGAAGAGGGGGCAGACTACGAAAAAATAAGGAACGAGATTGTGAATATGCCGGATTATTTCCAGGGATACACCACAGCGGTACATTTTATAAGTGAAGAGGAAATGAAGGAAAAACACAGCACACTTCATCATGCGGGAATGATGATACGCCCGGCCAGAACAGGCTGGGAAAACAGCAGCAATGCGCTTTATGAGCTGCGCCTGCGCATGGACTCAAACCCTGAATTCTGTGGCTGCATAATGTGTGCCTATGCACGGGCAGCCTTCAGATTAAATAGTGAAGGACACTCAGGCTGCCGGACAGTATTCGATATCCCTGCCGGCAAAACCTTTTATGGAAGCCGCAGGGAGCTTTTCGGAATGCTTTAATAATGTAATAGATAAAAATCAGTGTTGCAAAATTCTCTGTTCGTGGTATACTATCATCAATTAAAACAAACAGGAGGAATTATCAATGAGAAAAATCGTAGCAACACCTAAGGCACCTGCAGCAGTAGGTCCTTATGCACAGGCAAATATATTCGGCAACATGGTTTATACTTCCGGTCAGCTGGGACTTATTCCTGAAACCGGTGCTCTGCCGGAAGGTATTGAAGCCCAGACAAGACAGGCTCTTGATAACTTAAAAGCAGTTTTAGAAGAAGCAGGCAGCGGAATGGATAAAGTACTCAAGACTACTTGTTTCCTCGCTGATATGAGCGATTTTGCCGTTGTAAACGGTATCTACGCAGAATACCTTGGCGGCGACCAGCTTCCTTCCAGATCTGCAGTTGAAGTTGCAGCACTTCCAAAGGGCGGACTTTTTGAAATCGAAGCAATCGCATACATCTGATAATTTGCATGAAACGAAAGGGGGAAGAGACTTATGAAGTATACTTTAATGGGAGAACCGCTTCCGGTTGTAATCTGCGACGTTGAGCCGGGTGAAACCCTTATTACTGAAGGGGGCGCAATGAGCTGGATGAGTCCAAACATGAAGATGGAAACTACCAGCGGCGGCGGTATCGGCAAAATGCTCGGCAGAATGTTTGCGGGAGATTCATTGTTTTTAAACCGTTACACAGCCCAGTACGGCCCGGGACAGATCGCTTTTGCATCATCTTTTCCTGGCTCTATCAAAGCAGTCCAGATTGAACCGGGCAAGGAAATTATCGCGCAGAAAAGTGCTTTCCTGGCGGCTGAAGAAGGAGTAGATCTTTCAGTATTTTTCCAGAAAAAGATGGGCGCAGGACTTTTCGGCGGTGAAGGTTTTATAATGCAGAAACTTTCCGGAAAGGGAACTGCCTTTATTGAAATCGACGGTTACACAGTGGAATATGTGCTCCGTGCAGGGGAATCAATTATAGTGGATACAGGTTATCTGGCGATGATGGACGGAACCTGTTCAATTGATATCATGCCTGTACAGGGCGGCGCAAAGAACATGCTTTTCGGCGGTGAAGGCCTCTTCCATACAGTGGTGCAGGGCCCCGGAAAAGTTGTTCTTCAGACCATGCCTGCAAGCAAGGTGGCCGGTGCAATAATTCCGTACATACCAGTAAGCAGAGATTAAAAGAAATGGCTCCGCATATGCGGAGCTTTTTTATGTTCAGATGATGAAAATTTTCTTATAAAAAGGAAAAAAATATAATAAACAACTTCCTCTTGCAGGGGTAAATGTGGTATACTATATCCAATGACTATGCCCGCTTTGTCGTGCAAAAAATCAGGAGGAAATTATGAAACCAATATATAAGCGAGTTTTGCTGAAAATCAGCGGTGAAGCCCTTGCCGGCGAGCAGCGTTTCGGCATAAACGAAGATATGACCCGCAAGGTAGCCCAGGAAATCAAGCAGATTCACGACCTCGGTGTGGAAGTTGCAATTGTAGTGGGCGGAGGAAACTTCTGGCGCGGCAGAAGCAGTCAGGATATGGACAGAGCAACTGCTGACTACATCGGCATGCTTGCTACTGTTATGAACTCACTGGCACTGCAGGAAGCTCTTCTTGCAGCAGGGGTAAAGGCCAAGGTGCAGACAGCCATCGAAATGAGAGAAGTTGCAGAACCTTATGCCCGTCGTAAGGCACTGAACCATCTGGAAAACGGTGACGTGGTGATTTTCGGAGCAGGAACAGGAAGTCCTTTCTTCTCAACTGATACTACTGCAGCTCTCAGAGCAGCTGAAATGAACGCAGACGTAATCCTGCTTGCCAAGAATGTGGACGGCGTTTACGACAGCGACCCTGCAACTAATCCTGATGCAGTGAAGTTCGATGAACTGACACACATGGAAGTTGTTGAGCGCGACCTGAAGGTTATGGACCTTACAGCTGCAACACTCTGCAAAGACAATAATATATGCATTCACGTATTTGCCCTCGCAGAAGAAGGCAATGTACTTAAAGCCATCGCAGGCGAAAAAATAGGAACAGTAATCAAATAAATATCGGAGGAATTTTACATGGAAGCTATTAAAAAGAACCTTGAAGAAAGAAGTAAAAAAACTATTTCCGTTTTAAAGGAAGATTTAAACACTGTAAGAGCAGGCAGAGCAAACCCTGCATTACTTGACAAGATCATGGTGGAATATTACGGCAGCCCTACACCGCTGAAGAACCTTTCAAATATTTCAGTTCCTGATCCAAGAACTCTTTTAATCACACCTTTCGATCCTAAGTCAATCCATGACATCGAAAAGGCAATCAATATTGCCAATATCGGTATCAACCCAACTAACGACGGCAAGTGTGTGAGACTTGTAATTCCTCAGGTTACTGAAGAAAGAAGAAAAGAACTTACAAAGACTGTAAAGAAGATGGGCGAAGACAGCAAGGTTGCTATCAGAAACCTGAGAAGAGATGCCAACGACCACCTGAAGAAGCTGGAAAAAGACCACGAAATCACTGAAGACGATCTCAAGAAAGCTCTTGATGACATTCAGAAAGCAACTGAAAAGACAATCAAGGAAATCGATGATATCGTTGCTGCAAAAGACAAGGAAATCATGGAAGTTTAATCCTGCCGGTATTCCTGTAATAAGACTTTTAAATGTGGCTGCTGCCTTGCCGGCAGCCGCATTATTTAATTTTTTACCTTTCTGAAAGGAAAGAGGAGAATTTATGAGTGAAGCAAAAAAAATGCCTCATCATGTGGCCATCATTATGGACGGCAACGGCCGCTGGGCAGAAAAAAACAAGGTTTCAAGGGTAACAGGCCATAATCAGGGCATGCTGGCCATGAAAGAAATAATAAAAAAAGCCGATGTTATGGGCATCAGATACCTGACAGTTTACGCGTTTTCCACAGAAAACTGGAAACGTTCCCAGGAGGAAGTGGGCGGAATTTTCAGCCTGCTTGTCAAGTTTGTAGGAAGTGAACTGGCAGAGCTGAGCGCCAACAATGTGCGTGTGCATATTCTGGGTGACTACACCGACAGAGTGCCTCAGACGGCGGTTGCAAGCATCGAAAAAGCACTGGAGACCACCAGGGAAAATGATGGCCTGCAGTTTAACATAGCGCTCAATTACGGCAGCAGGGCAGAGATTGTCCGCGCCGTTAAAAAAATTGCCGAGCAGGTGAAGGAGGGAAATCTTGCGCCTGATGAAATCGGTGATGACCTTATCAGCGCAAACCTTTATACCGGCGATGAAAACGGAAACATTCCTGACCCTGATCTGATTATCAGAACCAGCGGTGAAGAAAGGCTTTCCAACTTCCTGCTCTGGCAGGCGGCATACAGCGAGTTTGCCTTTACAGATTCCCTGTGGCCTGATTTCACACCGGAAGAATTTGAGACAATTGTGACAGAATTTTGTTCAAGAAGCCGGAGATTCGGCGGACGCTAGTTTAAAAGGAGAGTATTGAGAGATGAAAACAAGAGTTATTTCCGGACTGGTTATGGCACCTTTGCTGGTGCTGGTGTACCTGGGCGGATACTGGATTATGGGAGCAGCCTTTGTGGTTGGAATTATGGGATTCCATGAGTTCTGTAAAGGGTTTGAAGCATCAGGTGCGAAGCCTTGCAGAACCATAGGATATGCAGCTGCAGTATTGCTGTACGTGCTTCACCTGATTATGCCGGAAGGACAGCAATACCTGTCTGTAATGATGTGGGCAGCACTGGTTGTTATTGCCTCCATGGTTTACGGATTCAATGTGGAAGAAAGAAAGCTGGAAGACATGACATCAACTCTGATGGGCATTATGTACACAGTCTTCCTTTCATACCATATAGTACTTATCGACGAACAGTTCGGAGCAGCAATCTGGCTGGTATTCCTCACTGCTTTCGGTACCGACATTATGGCCTACTTCACAGGTATGGCTATCGGCAAGCACAGACTGTGTCCGAAACTGAGCCCTAAAAAGAGTGTGGAAGGCGCAGTGGGCGGCGTGGCAGGAAGCATGATTCTGTGTGGTATTTTCGGAGCGCTGCTTATGAAAGAGCAGATGGTAATGTGCCTTGTAATCGGCTTCTTCGGAAGCATTGTGGCGCAGCTTGGAGATCTTTCTGCATCAGCATTCAAACGTCAGATGGGCATTAAGGATTACGGTAATCTGATTCCGGGACACGGGGGAATTCTGGACAGATTCGACAGCGTTATGTTCACAGGACCTGCGGTTTACTACTGCGCGGTACTTATGGATGCATATACTTTCATTCAGTAAAGGAAAATAATATGAAGAAAATTACCATTCTCGGCAGTACCGGTTCAATCGGTACCCAGAGCCTTGAAGTTATAAGAAATAATCCGGAAAGATTCAAAGTTGAGGCACTGACATGCGGAGCCAATGCGGAGCTTCTTTCCCAGCAGATAAAAGAGTTCAAGCCGGCCCTGGCAGTGACCGGTTCTGAAGAAGACGCACTGCGTCTTTCAAAGGAATTTCCGGACACAGAATTTGCCTGGGGAAGAGAAGGGCTGATTGCGGCGGCAGAAGGCGGCTGCCATATGGTTCTCAACTCACTCATGGGCATGAGAGGCCTTGAACCGACATATCATGCTATTAAGGCAGGAAAGGATATTGCCCTTGCCAACAAGGAAACTCTGGTGGCAGGAGGTCAGCTTGTCATGGATGCGGTGGCTGAGCACAGGGTAAAAATGCTTCCTGTGGACAGTGAGCACAGCGCTATTTTCCAGTGCCTTGAGGGCAACGAAGGCAGACCTGTGAAGAAAATTCTGCTGACAGCGTCCGGCGGACCTTTCCGCGGATATTCTCTTGAAGAACTGGAAAAAGTAACTCTGGAGCAGGCGCTGAAACATCCTAAGTGGACCATGGGAGCCAAGATTACCATTGATTCAGCAACCATGATGAACAAAGGCCTGGAAGTTATTGAAGCCAAGTGGCTTTTCGGCGTGGAGGCTGATGATATCCAGATTCTTGTTCACCCTCAGAGCATTGTGCATTCTGCAGTTGAGTTCATGGACACATCTGTTATTGCCCAGCTTGGCGTGCCGGATATGAAGATTCCTATCAGTCTGGCTCTTGGATATCCTGACAGACTGGCAAGCAATGACCCGAGTCTGGACTTTTTCGGACAGGGAGCAAATCTGACTTTTGAAAAGCCGGATCCTGAGGTATTTAAATGTATCAGGCTGGCTTATGATGCTATTAAGGCAGGAGGAAGCTATCCTGCAGCACTTAACGGTGCCAACGAGGTTTTAGTGGACCTTTTCCTGAAAAAACAAATAAGGTTCATCGATATTCAGAACACGCTGGAAAGAATTCTGGCAGATCACAAGGCCCAGTATAATCTGAGCCTGGAAGATGTGCTTGAAATCGACAGCCGCGTGAGAAAGAGCGTAAAGGAGTATTTAGGCTAATGAAAACAGCTGTACTGGCTATTTTACTGTTTTGTATAATGATTTTTCCACACGAACTGGGACATTTTATTGCCGCAAGACGTATGGGAATCAAAGTAAACGAGTTTGCTTTCGGTATGGGACCTGTTCTCTGGCAGAAGCAGGGTCCGGAAACACTTTATAGTATAAGACTCCTTCCGATCGGTGGTTTTTGCGCCATGGAAGGTGAAGACGGCGAATCAGAAGAACCGAGGGCATTTAATAATAAAAAACCATGGCAGAAAATTGTGGTGCTGGTGGCAGGCTCATTTATGAACGTAGTCTGTGCCGTGCTGATTATGACACTGGTTGTGGGAATCATGGGATTTACGACTACCACACTTGATGAGGTTACTGCCGGACTGCCTGCTGAAAAAGCAGGCCTGCTTCCAGGTGATAAAATCCTGCAGATTGATGGCACAGAAATAAAGGAGTGGAACGATGTTTCAGCGGTTATATATGCGGCTGAAGGTGCAGAGATAGAAGTTCTCGTTGAGCGTGGCCGGGAAACTCAGGTTGTGAAGATGATACCCGCAGTTCAGGAAGGCACTGATGCCAGTGGAAATCCTGTGACAGGTTATGTTATCGGGGTTACCTGCAAAGTCAGCCATAGCCCTTTTAAAGCTGTGACAGCAGGTCTTCAGTCCACATGGAATATGACCAAGACACTGTTTGAATCACTTAGAATGCTGGCAACAGGTGAAGCCGGAGTTGATGATCTTTCAGGACCTGTGGGCATGGTAAATATGGTAAGCCAGACTTCCCAGTACGGATTCTGGTACTATGGTTTCCTGACTGCGTTTATCTGCATCAACCTGGCAGTTGTGAACATGCTGCCTCTGCCTGCACTGGACGGCGGCAGAATCCTGTTCGTACTTTACAGTGCAATCACAGGCAAAGCAGTAAGCGAAAGAGTAGAAGGCACAATCCATTTTGCCGGAATGATGCTGCTTTTCGGACTGATGATTTATGTATCATTCAATGATATAGTGAGACTGTTCGGATAAAAGAAGTTTTAACATAAAGGAGAAAACCATGAGTAAGTGTGTGCGCATCGGCGACCTGTATATAGGCGGCGGCCGGCCGGTTACAATTCAGTCAATGACCAACGTGGATTCCCGCGACGAAAAGGCTCTCATGGAGCAGATTGCCCGTCTTACTGACGCAGGATGTGAAATCGTGAGAATTGCTGTGCCTGACATGGAGGCGGCAGATACTCTTGGCGCAGTAAAAAAGAAACTGCTGGCAGGTGGAAACAGGGTGCCATTGGTGGCTGACATACATTTTGATTACCGCCTTGCTATTGCCGCTATGGAGGCAGGTGCAGACAAGGTAAGAATCAATCCGGGCAATATCGGAAGTCCTGACAGAGTCAAGGCTGTGGTGGATGTGGCCAGAGAGCGTGAAATTCCAATCAGAGTGGGAGTAAACTCAGGATCACTGGAAAAGCCGCTCATTGAAAAATACGGCGGTGTTACTGCAGCAGGTCTTGCTGAAAGCGCCCTTAATAATTTAAAAATAATTGAAGATATGGATTACGACAATCTGGTGGTTTCCATAAAATCTTCCAACGTGAAGATGAACTATGATGCCCACAAAATCCTGGCGGCAGGAACTGACCATCCGCTCCATATCGGAATTACTGAAGCAGGAACTCTTGCCCGCGGCAAGGTAAAATCAGCTGTGGGAATAGGTGCTTTGCTGCTGGAAGGAATAGGGGATACCATGCGTGTGTCACTGACTGCTGACCCGGTGGAGGAAGTTTATTATGCCAAGGAGATCCTCCGCAGCATGGGACTGCGCCAGTATGCAGTAGACCTGGTGTCATGCCCGACCTGCGGCAGAACTAAAGTTAACCTTGAGAAACTGGCTTCTGAGGTTGAAAAAGGCCTGGAACCGCTGGAAGCACGCATGCTGGCAGAAGGCAAACCTTCGATTAAGGTGGCGGTCATGGGCTGCGCTGTAAACGGACCGGGAGAAGCAAGAGAAGCTGACTTCGGAGTAGCAGGAGGCGAAGGCCAGGGACTGCTTTTTGTCCGCGGTGAAATCCTGCGCAAAGTTCCCGAAGACCAGATTGTAACTGAACTTTTGAAACTTATAGAGGAAAATATTTAATGAGAAACTTAATCGACAGCGCTGTAAACTGGGAGCAGATCAGCGCAGGACGCGATAAAAGTGAATACATATATCAGCTTGGAAAAGGCGTGATAAACAAGGAATCAGGGGTGCTTACGCTGCCCCTGACTCTTAATTTTGTCATGCCCTTTTTAGACTGCGAAAAAATAAAAGCACTGATAATCAACAAACTGGACATGATAAAGAATGTAAAGTTTGAATTTCATTATCAGGATGTAATTTTAAGACGCGAGGAAATCATCAGGCTGTACATACCTCACATGATACATGAGCTGAACGGTTCTTTTGTGGCAATTACCAAGGCAATTGATGAAAATGATTTTGACCTTGAAGGGGATAATCTGACCATCAGATCTCTGGGCAATTTTGCCACAGAGCAGCTGAATCTGAGGGTTTCACAGGAGTTCCACAGACTTCTGGCAGGGACTTTCGGAATCAGGCTTAATGTAAAGTTTGAAAACAACGAAGAACTTTACCGTGAAAAGGAAAAGCATTTCATAGAAAGTGAAGCGAAAGATATAGAACGTTCCCTGAAAGAGCAGGCCGCTGACCTTAAAGCCAAGTATCAGGCCAGAGGAAAGTCAGCAGAGGCTGCAAATGACAAGGGAAAAACTCAGGGCTGGAACAATGACAGTAACGGAAGCGCCGGAGCAGGTGCCGGCAAAGGCCAGTGGAAGCGCCGCGAAAAGGAACTTCCTGCTGAAGGCAACCGCATCATGGGTCGTGACATCAACGCAGAAGCCAATACTGCACTTATGGACATTGACCCGTCACTGGGTACGGTCATCGTGGAAGGAATTCTCTTCAAAAAAGAAAGCCGCGTAATCAAGAGCGGCAACCACCTTGTGACCATGCTTATCACAGACGAGCGGACAACCATCTGCTGCAAATGCTTTGCAAGCGAGGCAAAGTGGGGTGAAATTGACAGCCTGCTCAGCCCGGGCACAGGCGTCAAAATCCGCGGGGAAGTTCAGTTCGATACCTTTGAAAACATGAACACCATCATGATGAAGGACATTGAAAAAACCGATAAAAAAATCGGTGACAGCCGTGTAGATACCTGTGAAATCGGCAAGCGTGTGGAACTCCACTGTCACACCAAGATGAGTTCCATGGACGGCCTCAACGAAGTCGCAGACATCGTTGGCAAGGCTGCCGCCTGGGGCCAGCCTGCTGTTGCCATTACCGACCACGGCGTCGTACAGGCTTTCCCTGACGCCGCAAAAGAAGCCAAGAAGCAGGCCGGCAAAGGCCGTCCTATCAAGATTCTCTACGGCATGGAAGGTTATGTTTTTGACGACAGTAACTGTATTGCCGAAGACGGAACCATCAACTACAAGCAGGACAACGACGGCCGCCCTGTTTACACCAACCATATCATCCTTCTGGCAGCAACTCAGGAGGGTCTGAAAAACATATATAAACTGGTATCTTTCTCCCATATCGATTATTTCCACAAACGTCCGCGTCTTCCGTGGTCTGTGCTCCAGGCACACCGCAAGGGACTGATTATAGGCGGTGCCTGCGAAGCGGGTGAAATTTATCAGGCTATTCTTAATGGCAAGTCTGATGAAGAAGTAGAGAAGATTGCAAGCCGTTACGACTACTTTGAAATACAGCCGCTGATCAACAACCGTTTTCTTATAGAGAACGGCAGAGTTTCCGGCTATGATGAGCTGAAGGATATCAACCGCCGGATCGTGACACTGGCGGACAAAATGGGCAAGCTGGTGGTTGCCACAACTGACGCTCACTATCAGGACGAATCTGCGGCCATTTACAGAAATATTCTTATGGCAGGTCAGGGCTACAAGGACGCCGAAAACGGCACAGGCCTTTACCTGAGAACCACTGACGAAATGCTGGAAGAGTTCAGCTATCTGGGCGAAGAAACTGCCCGCAGGGTGGTAATCGACAACACCAACAAGATTGCCGACATGTGCGACGGAGCAATTCTCCCTGTTCCTAAGGGTAAGTTCCCGCCTAAGATTGACGGCGCAGAAGAAACTCTCCGCAGGACCTGCATGGAAAAAGCTCACGCAATGTATGGCGACCCGCTGCCTGAACGCATCGGTGAACGTCTTGAAAAAGAGCTTTCTTCTATCATCAGCAATGGCTACGCTGTCATGTACGTGTCAGCTCAGATGCTTGTACATAAGTCCAACGAGGATGGTTACCTGGTAGGCTCACGAGGTTCCGTAGGTTCATCACTTGCGGCTACCATGGCAGGTATCACCGAAGTAAATCCGCTGGAACCACACTATGTGTGTCCTGAGTGTCACTACCTTGAATGGGGTGACATGAACCTTTATGACTGTGGTATTGACATGCCCGAAAAGAACTGCCCGGAATGCGGCACGCCGCTTATCCGTGACGGTTTTACAATTCCTTTCGCAACCTTCCTTGGTTTCGACGGGGACAAAGAGCCCGATATAGACCTTAACTTTGCCGGCGAATACCAGCCGGTAGCGCATAAATATGTAGGTACGATTTTCGGTGAAAAGAATGTTTTCAAGGCCGGAACTGTAGGCACTGTGGCGGACAAAACCGCTTACGGCTACGTTATGAAGTTCTTTGAGGAACGTCAGCGGCCTATCAATAAATTTGAGGCAGACCGTCTGACCCAGCACTGCACCGGTGTGAAGAGAACCACTGGTCAGCATCCGGGGGGCATCATCATCGTGCCCGACGATCATGAAATCTACGAGTTCTGTCCTGTGCAGCATCCTGCCAACGATGTGAACTCCGATATTATTACTACACATTTTGACTACCATAAGATTGACGAAAACCTGCTGAAGCTTGATATTCTGGGCCATAACGTGCCTTCCATGATACGTCAGCTTCAGGATATGACCGGGGTTGACCCGCTTAAAGTTGACCTGACAGACCGTACGGTCCTCAGTATTTTCAACGGCATCGAAGCCCTCAAAATCGTGGATCCTGAGAACTACAGGTTCAGACACGGTACCTATGCAATCCCAGAATTCGGCACATCATTTACGCGAGGCATGCTTGACGACATCAAGCCGGACAAGTTTGCTGACCTTGTGCGTATGTCCGGTTTCTCCCACGGTACCGACGTGTGGCTCAACAACGCCCAGGATTACATCCGTGACGGCACAGCCACAATGCGTGAAGTAATTTCAACGCGAGACGACATAATGAACTACCTGATTCTCAAGGGTATCGAAAACAAAACTTCTTTCCAGATCATGGAGGACGTACGTAAAAACCGTCCGCTGAAGGATGAGCAGCTAGCAGTCATGAAGGAACACGGCGTACCTCAGTGGTACATCGACTCCTGCATTAAAATCCAGTACATGTTCCCGCGTGCCCATGCGGTTGCTTACGTAATGATGTCCTTCCGTATGGCCTGGTACAAGGTTTACTATCCGCAGGAATTCTACGCGACCCACTTTACCAGCGTGGTTGCCAACTTCAACGCGGAAGTGGCCCTCAAAGGTCCTGAAGCAGTTCTGGAGGCTATGGACGACATCCACGCCAAAGGCAACAACGCCACTCCTAAGGAAAAGGACGACATCCTGGTCTACGAAGTAATCTACGAAATGTACAGCCGCGGCTTCGAGTTTTCACCTGCAAGGCTTGGCAAGTCCTACGCAACCAAGTTCTGGGTTGAGGACGGAAAGGTTCTCCTGCCGTTTGTGGCCATCGAAGGTGTGGGTGAAACAGCAGCTGTGGCTTTCGCGGAAGAATACGAAAAGAAACCTTTTGACACTATCGAAGAGGCCGTAATCCGCGCCAAACTGAACAAAACAGCCGTAGAAGGTCTCCGCGCCCACGGCGTATTTGCCGGCCTGCCGGAAACCGACCAGCTGAGTATGTTTGTTTAATATGAATATTTGCACCTGATTTTCAGACCGACCACCACTCTCCACCTGTAAATAGAGCTTGAGAGTGGTGTTTTTTTCTTTAAAAA
Source organism: Bacillota bacterium (assembly GCA_017397825.1). Classification (GTDB taxonomy): domain Bacteria; phylum Bacillota; class Clostridia; order Peptostreptococcales; family Anaerovoracaceae; genus SUG1106. Next base: position 16,620 of record JAFQHT010000073.1, read on the forward strand.
CCCGCAACAGCCATCTGAACACCACTCAGACGACCTGAATTTGCCATGAGAGTGGTGTTTTTTGGAGGTTCAGGGAACAATCATATGCCGAAACACCACCCTGCAGGCCTTAAAAAGCCTTAAGAGTGGTGATTTCGGTGTCTTGATAGACATTGCTCATACCAAAACACCCCCGAAACAGTAATAATCAAGCTGGAGAGTGGTGTTTTCAATGTACATACTGATTCTCTTTTACAATCTGCCAAGCCGCGGAAGAATCAATCCCTTGATAATACGGTGTATTTCCCGGACATCAAATTCCTGATTAGGACCATCCATTGTAATAATCAGATTATGCGGAGGGTAAATACCATTGGTAAAATAAAGGCTTTCTTTCCATTGATTGCGTTGGCGGTATTTCGGGTCGTTCATCAGGCCTTTGTGCTCCCAATAGATATAACTGCCATCTGGCAGTGGTATAGTGAAATCCGGGTAGATATCATATTGCTTGCCGTATGAGTCGGCCAGTACAAGTTTACGTTCATAGAACTGCGGTACCTGAAATGTATATAGCGCATCGGCAATCATTGCCTCACTTTTAGACCGTACTTTAAGACCAAAGTGTGTGCTAAAAATTAGCGCTTCGGGGTATGCAGCGTTTTCAGATCCAGTATAATCAACAGGTTTACAAACTGCATCGGTGAAAAGTGGAATATAGCTGGAAGAAAGTTCAGACAGAAGTGGAATGTTATGATTTATTCTGCAGAGATTGTTTGCAAGAAATTGCTTGGATTTTAATTGAGATATAAGTTTTCCATTTGACTTTTTATTAAGATATTTTGGCGGTAAAGCAGGCAGTTTGAGGTAATACTGGTTTCCGTCTTTTCGCCTTTTGGTCCATAAAGTTCCTTCCGGCATGGAAGAAAGCCGGTCGGTGTAAAGTTTCTGAAGGCGCTGCTGGGTGTCCAGTTCGTCGCGCAGAGCAGTAAAAAAATCCATGAAATCTCCTCTCACATGGTAAAAAATTACATTTAATATATTTAGAGTCTAAGTCTTGTTCAGAAAAAAGTCAATGAAAAAATCAAATTTCTCATTAGAAATTTTATGAGAATTATGTTATAATTAATCAGAGAGATATGGCGGCGGCCCGGCGCAGAGAGGTTTTTACAAGTGTATAAGGTTGGCGATATTGTAGTGTACGGAACAGAAGGACTTTGTGAGATTTGCGATATTACTGAAAAAACATTTGGCAAAGAGACAATTGAGTATTTTGTGCTCAGGACTTTGAATAAAGGCGGCGAAATGGTGTACGTGCCTAAAAACAACCAGAAGGTTCTGGAAAGGATGCGCCATGTGCTTACTCTGGAAGAAGCAGAGACAATTCTGACAGAAAATCCGGCAGAACCGGCAGAATGGGTCCAGTCTGACAGAGAACGCCAGAAGATTTATAAACAGATTCTTCTCTGCGGCAGCATCAGAGATGTTATAAACATGACCAGGACGCTGTATATTCACCAGATTGAGCAGGAGGAGAAAGGCAAGAAGCTCCACGCTGCTGATGAGCGTTTTATGCGTGACGCAGAAAAAATGCTCTTTGAAGAACTGGCATTTGTGTATAAAATTCCGGTGGCAGAAGTGCTGCCAATGATTATATCAAAAAAAGGAACCCGATAGGTTCCTTTTTTAGTACAATTATTGATTCTTTCTGAAAGTATCTGCAATACGGCGGACTGTATCAATAAGATCCTCGTGGACGATTGAACGGGGCTCGTAACGGCAGATTCTGCAGGCAAGCTGGAAAATGCTGGCCTGAAGTGCCATAACAAGTACAGTACCAAGGCCGAATGGTGCGCCCATAAGAATGCCGCATATAAGGGCGGCAACTTCGATACCGAATTTTACAATTCCGATAGGAGCTTTAGGAAATTTCTTTCCGATTATAATCATCAGTGTGTCGCGCGGACCGCAGCCCAGTGCCGGACTCATATAAAGAATTGTTGAAAAAGATATGATTGTCTGGCCCAGCAGGGTGTAAATCACTCCCCATACAGGATTTGGTGCGGCAGGGATGAATGTAATAATCTGCAGAAAAATGTCGGAAAATGCCGAAATCAGCACCACATTCAGTACCGTGCCTATGCCCAGTTTTCCGCGGCCGATAATATCAATAATGATGATAACAAGGCTGATGGAAAATGTGGCTGTACCGAAACTGATACCGGAAAAGCCTGAGATTCCAAGGGCCAGGGTGTTCCAGGCATTGGTGCCGGCAGCACCGGACATTACACCGAAAAAGTTGCCCAGGGCAAAAAGCATCAGGCCCAGGCAGCATACGAAAAGTCTTTTCGCATATTCAAAAAACATCTAGGCCACCTGCTTTCTCATAAAACTACCTGCCAGGCTGAAACCGCCGAACACCAGCAGATCCACAACCACAATGGTTGCACCTACAGGTGAGGAAATCATGATTGAAACCAGAATTCCAAGGGCAGCGCTGACAACCGCCACCACAGCGGAGCATATTATAACCTGTCTGAAAGTGCTGAATACACGCATTGCAGACAGAGCAGGGAAAATCATAAGTGCCGAGGTCAGCAGGGCGCCAACCAGATTCATGGCCAGCACAATTATAATTGCAGTAATCACAGCTACCATCAGGTTGTATATTGAAGCATTGACACCGGTAGCCACAGCGAAGTTTTCGTCAAATGTGATAGCGAAGATTTTGTTGTAAAACACCAGAAAAACGCAGATTACCAGCACGCTCATAATTACGCAGACCAGTACGTCACGCTCCTGAAGTGTCAGAATTGAAGTGGAGCCGAACAAAGTGCTGCATACGTCACCGGAAACGTTGGCCGAGGCGCTGAACATATTCAGCAGCAGGTAGCCTGCCGCCATAGAGCCTACAGAAAGCATGGCCAGAGCCGCATCACCTTTTATGCGGGCGTTGCTGCTGCTTCGCAGGAGCAGGACTGCGGCGATAATTGTCACAGGCATAACCACCATAAGTTCGCTGCTGATGGAAAAAACAGCCGCGATTGCCATAGCACCGAAAGCCACATGAGAAAGGCCGTCGCCGATAAATGAATAACGTTTAAGCACAAGTGTAACCCCTAGAAGGGAGGAACAAAGCGCTGTCAGTACCCCTGCTATGAAAGCGTAGCGCACGAATGGGTAGGAGAGGTATTCGGGGATTTTTGCGAGAATTTCCAATAAGTTCATTACTTGTAATACCTCCTGTTCTTGCTGAGATCCTGGGCACGGACGCAGAGTTCGGCTTCCTCGACAAATTTTGACAAGCCCTCGCTCTGGCTGCGAAAAGCAGTTTTGAGGGGGCTTTTTACATAGTCTTCCTTGGTGCCGAAGAACTGGAGCCTGCTGCCCATGTGCAGGATGTGACTTGCATATTTTACAGCGGACTCAATATCGTGGGAGACCATTATAATAGTGGTATGGTCCTCCTCGTTGAGGCGCTGGATGATTTCATACATTTCAGCAGTTGCTGCCGGGTCCAGGCCTGAAACAGGCTCGTCCAGCAAGAGCATTTTGCGGGTTGCACAAAGGGCTCTTGCCAGAAGCACGCGCTGCTGCTGCCCTCCGGAAAGGTCGCGGTAGCAGCGATTTTTTTTGTCGGCGATTCCCAGACGTTCCATATTGGCCAGGGCCTGCTGCTTCTGCGCGGCAGTGTAAAAAGGTCTCAGGCCGGAGGCTGCCAGAAATCCGGAAAGAACGATTTCGCCCACGGATGCAGGAAAATCTTTCTGCACCGGTGTCTGCTGCGGCAGATAGCCGATTTCAGAGGCCGCAAGACCGTCGCCGCGGATGATTTCTCCGCTGAGAGGCGGTGTCAGGCCCACCAGAGTCTTTACAAGGGTGGACTTGCCGGAGCCGTTTTCGCCAACGATGCAGAGGTAGTCGCCCTTATTGACCTGGAAATTTATATCCTGGGAAACGGTCATATTATCGTAACCCAGACAAAGATTTTTTGCTATTAATTGTGACATATTTTGTCGCCTTTCTTATTTATGTATTGGGCGTGTCGAATTTTGTCGAAATGCCCGTACTTAGTTCAGAGCCTTGGTAAGTGCCTCAATGTTTTCTTCCATTATATCCAGCCATGCTGCGCCGCCGTCAATGTCTTTTGCGGTAACTGACTGCATGGAGTTGAGCTCCAGCACATGGGCACCGGGGTTTGCAGAGTTGTTGATAACAGTATATGCCAGATCCGGTTTGGATTTGTGAAGGACGATTACTGTATCCAGACCCAGTGTGTCCACAGTCTCTGACAAGGTCAGTATAGTTTCAAAACTTGCTTCTGTCTCAGCAGAACATCCAGGAAAGGCCGCTACATGGGCCAGGCCGTAGTCTTCCAGCAGGTATTTGAATGGATACCGGTCTGCAAAAAGAATGGTTTTGTGGCCGGAATCGCATACTGAATTTTCGAAATGGGCATCCAGTTTGCGGATTTTGTCGATATATGTCGAAGCATTAGCCTCGTAGTAATCTGCATTGTCCGGGTCCAGTTCTGCTATTGACTCTGCGATCTGACCGATGAAAGCCGGGGCCATTTTTAGGGAAAGCCACAGATGCTCATCGGTGGAGTGGACGTGACCGTCGTGACCTGCTTCGTCACCGGCTGGTTCATGGTCATGGCCGTGGCCGTCATGGTCGTCGTGTTCGTCATGATCATGATCGTCGTGTTCGTCAGCAGTGTACCGGTCCGCAAGCTTATGGTTATGCTCAAAAATCTCCATAATTTCAACGTGTGTCCTGTGTTCTGACTGAGATGACTCAAGGGCATCTTCAATCCAGAACTCAGAATCGCCGCCGGTAAAAATCATCAGGTCTGCATCAGCGATTTTTACCATGTCAGCCACAGAAGGCTGATAGCTGTGCATGTCCATGCCGCTTGCGTTGAGGAGCTGCAGGTCAAGGCCTCCCGGGTTTTCTCCGAGAATCTGGCGGGTCCAGTCGTATTCAGCGAAGGCCGCACAGAGTATTTTTGGTGTGTCGGAATTTGTTGAAACATCTGAAGATCCGCATCCGCCGCCAAGGACCAGCATAGCAGCAAGCATCGCTGCTGCAATTTTTTTCTTTATCATATATGCCTGCCTTTCCCGTCCGTACCGCAGCCTTCGCAGCGGCCGTAAAGCAGAGTCTGGCTCAGGTCGATGTCAAAGTGGCTGAGGGCATGTATGCGTTCCAGTAATTTTTCGGATTCTTCATCACTCATGTGTATCAGCCTGCCGCAGCCAGTGCACTTCATGTGCATGTGGTGGTGACAGTGCTCGCCGCCGATAATCTGGTAAGTGGCTTTGACACCTCCCCCTTTGGAAAAGCAGGTTACAGTACCTTCTTCGACAAGTTTCGACATAAGTCGGTAGACAGTGCTTTTTCCCGGTGCGTTTTCAAAAGCCGGATCAGCCTTCATTTTTTCTACAATTTCGTCGATGGTAAAAGCCCTTTCTGCGTGGCATTTAAGGAAATCTATTAAATCTGTTTTCTGTTGTGTTCTGTAAGTAGCCAATGATTTTCTCCTTAATTAAAATGAGAACGATTCCGAGAATCATTCTCAAATTATTATACACCAAAGTGGTAAAAAGTCAAGATGTTGTCTTAGCCATTGCATGTGCACCGTCTACATATCATAAGGCCCGCCAATCACATGGCGGCAGACATGGATGTACTGGCTGGCATCGGCACAGGTCGCCCACTTGATGAGAGAAATCCGGCCCCGGTCAATTTCAATGCAGGTGATTGTGCCCGGATGGACGCAGGAACCGGTGTTGCAGTAGCGCCAGCCCGATTCAGAAGAGTGCAGGGCAGGGCGGTGCGTGTGGCCGGCCACAAGATTGGCTGAATTGGTACGGCACCAGGCCATGAGCCGCTGCTCCACCATTTTGCCTTTGTTGTAGTTTTTGGCTGCACTGGTGGGGTCTTTGAACCCGCAGAGTTCAAGTGGCCGCCAGAAGTAGCGGACAAGCCAGCGGGAAAGCTTCCAGAACTGGTTGTTCAGCGGATCCGCCTGATGACCGTGAATCAGGTGGTAGTCGCCGTGACCGGAAAGGACTTTGGGCCTTATAATTACTCCCTCGCTGACCGGCGGCAGTGGAGGAACACCGAAACCGGGGCGCGATTTGATACGGTCGTGATTGCCCCAGACCATGAACAGCCGGCCGGCCTCGTTAAACCGCTCAAGAAGACCGAAAATATCCCTGTGTACCTCCGCAATGTCAACAAACCGGCGGTTTTCCCAGAGCTCGTCACCGTCACCCAGCTCGATATATGTAAAGTCGTTATTAAAATAGTAGGTCAGGGCCGCCTCGTAAATTGTTTTGTTGGGCAGGAAACTGTCAGTCCAGTTGCCGCAGCCCCGGTGGCAGTCACTGAAAACCACCATGCGCCTGTGAATGGCCGTGCTCAGAACCGGTGCGTTTTCAAGAGCTTTGTCAATCTGCCGGTTAAAAAATTTTTCGGAAAACATAAAACACCTCCTCATGCAGAATATGCGCCCACATAGGCCTTTCGTGCTAAAAATCCGGCAAAGGGGTAGAATAAGGGTAAGCAGCATAATAAAATTTTTTACATCGGGAGGAGGACATGCAATGCTGAATCTGAAAAAAGAACTGGAGGCTTACCTGAAGCACCTGCAGGAGGAAGAAAAAAGTAAGAATACCATAGAAAAATACGAAAGAGACATCCGGAAATTCCTGACCTTTGCAGAAGCATCCGGGAAGCTTGATAAACAGACCGTTATCGGATATAAAGAGAGCATCACAGCGCAATACGCGGTGGCCAGTGTCAATTCCATGCTGGTGGCCGTCAACTGCTTTCTTAAGTATGCAGGAAAGGCTGACTGCTGCGTCCGCCTGCTTAAAAGCCAGCGCCAGAGCTGCGTAAGCGAAGAACGCCAGCTTACGCGGGAAGAATTCCACAGACTGATTAAGGCTGCCGCCACAAGACAGGACCAGCGCATAATGCTGGTGATGGAAACCATATGTGCCACAGGAATCCGCGTTTCCGAGCTTCAGTTCATCACCGCCGAAGCAGTAAAAGCCGGCGTGGCACAGGTGGCCATGAAAGGCAAATGCCGCAGCGTGTTTCTTCCGGGCAGACTCCGCCAGAAACTCAAGGAATATATAAGGAAGAAACGGATCAGCAGCGGGGCTGTTTTCTGCACAGCAGGGGGCAGGCCACTGAACCGGTCCAACATCTGGGCGCAGATGAAAAAACTCTGCCGCGCGGCGGGAGTGGCAGCCACTAAAGTATTTCCCCACAACCTGCGGCACCTGTTTGCCAGAACCTTTTATCAGGCCGAAAGAGACATTGTAGCACTGGCCGACATCCTGGGTCACAGCAGTGTGGAGACCACCAGAATCTACACAAAAATAACCGCAGGTGAACAAGCCCGGAAAATCGAGCAGCTGCGGTTAATAACGTAAGTGAAAACAGGTACAACATAATTTGTATTATGTTTAAAAAACGCCACTGCAAATATCTGCAGCGACGTTGGTACGAGTTTGCTTTTATCTGTGAAAGCAAGTTTACCATAAGTAGGCTTTAATTACAACAGATTTTTTGCTAAAAAATCCAAAAAAACATGTTTTTTTGACAGCACAAAACAGCGCCTGGTTCCTGATGCGGGGACCGGGCTTTTTGGCATTAGTAAAACTGATTCTGGCCCCGGGTCAACCTTAAGTTTTACTTATGATTGCCGGAATATGTATCAAAGAGATATCACATAATACAAATTCTGTAGTATGCGATCTGCTTATAAAAGAGGAAGGCAGCATATGGCTAAAAAAAATAAAAAACTTAATAACCAGGCTGCAGCTCCTGCACCAGAGAAAAAAAAGAAAAACACCAAGGGCATTGTTCTTAACGTGCTCTATTATGGTTTTCTTGTATTGCTGGTAGTGGGAGTTTTTTTAGTAAGCAACATGGGAAGCGGCGGCAAAGTAAAGACCTTCGGAGGTTTTGCTGCGCTGACGGTTCTTTCAAGCTCCATGGAGGACGTTTACCCTAAGGACTCCATCATCCTCGTAAAGGAAACCCCTGCCTCCGAACTTACAATCGGAGACGACATTACATACATTGCCAACCAGACAACTGTAATAACACACAGAATCATCGAAATCACCGAAAACGGCAACGGCCGGGGCGGCAGAGCCTTTAAGACAAAAGGTGTAAACAACCCGAACCCTGACTCATACCAGGTATTCGAAGAAAACGTGGTCGGCAAGGTAATCTGGAGCAGCTACATACTTGGCCGCGGCATCAAATTCGTAAGCAAAAACTGGCCGCTGGTGCTTTTCCTGCTGGCAGTGTTCGTCGGACTTGTCATAGTTCTGAATAAGATATTGTCAGAAGACGACGATGAAGAAGGAGATGGTAAATCCAAGGAAGCTCAGCAGCATCAGGCAGTGCAGCCTGATGCGCCGCCGCAAGCTCCTGCACCGCCTCCAGTGCAGCCAATACCGCAGCCAGCTCCGGCAGAGCCAATGACTCAGCCTGCAGCTGCGCCCGTGCAGGCACCGCAGCCAGCTCCGGCAGAGCCTCCGCAGATCATTGCAGGCCCTGAAACCGTTGCAGACGGCCGCAAGACAGTGGTTGTCACCATCAGCCCGCAGAAGGGCGGCAAACCCGATAAGGAAAAAGCTCCTATCATCATCGAAATCACATCCGCAAACCCTGCGCCGGTCATCATCCATACGCCGGATGCAGCACACATAAAAGAGGCGGAAAAATAAAAAACACCCATAAATTATCTATAAGACCAATTTAATCTCTGCTACACAGGCAAACAAACACGGGCAAGACTTAACGAACAGGAGGAGATTGAAATGGCAGAAGTTCATAAAAAGTGCGCAGACAACAGAATAAAATTTTTCCAGGCGACAAGTAACGAGGTCGCCATTTTGCGTTACATAAAAAACCTCAGGGAAAGGGGGAGTGGCTGATATATGGCGAGCAAAAAGAAGAAAAAAATATTTGAAGCAGTAATTGCAACCACCACAGCCGTCGCCCTGGCCATGGGCGGTACATTCGCATGGCAGAGCATCAGCCAGACAGCCCTCAACGAGTTTTCGGGAATCGTCAACCCGGGCGGCCGACTGCACGATGACTTTGATGGACAGAACAAGGACGTGTATGTGGAAAACTTCGCCAGCGAAGACATATTCGCCAGAGTCCGGCTAGACGAGTTCATGCAGATAACCATTAGCCCGGAAACTACCGAAATCATTACCAAGTGTGAGGATGGAAGTGATCCGACACTGGAAGACCGGGACGGTTGGCCGACTCACATATTCGGACAGCCTAACCTGACCGACCAGTACTGGGAGTGGGAGACCGGCGGCTCCAAAGTCTACATGCCGACCTTCAATATGAACAAAGACAGCCAGGCGGCTGATGTGAATGGTACATACGAAGGTGATGATGGAGACCCGACAACAGGTGAACCATATAACGACTATGTAACCTATGCACTCGGCCAAACACTGACAGCTGATGAAACCTGGGACGATGACTCAGACGATGATCCTGACAATAATGTCAGGTATGTAAACAACACCCACACTGCAGTCTATACCCTGGACGCCAAGCTCATAAGCATGGCCGAGTGGTATCAGCTTATTGCAGAAAACGGTGGTACATACAACCCGGCTCATTACAATGAAGGAGGCCACGGCAACTACTGGGTCTACGACACAGACGGCTGGTGCTACTGGTCCGCACCGATAAAGCCGCGGACCGCTACGGGACTTCTCCTGAATGAAGTCAGCCTCAGAAGCCCGATGGACGACACCTGGTACTACGCAATCAACGTAGTGGGCCAGTTCATCACAGCCGACGACCTGGGCAGCCCTGAAGACGGCACCGGCTTCTACGATGCAAACGCAGGCAAACCGCCGACAGACAGCGCGCTGCTCCTCCTCCACACCATCGGTGTTGACACAACAGGAGGCACAGGCAGGGCCACAGAGGTGAGCGACGCAGCAGCCTTTGAGCAGGCCCTTGAGGCAGGCGGAAATATCAAGATTAATGGTACGTTGGAACAAACTGCCGCAAAGCAACTGGCAGACCTGGGCTTTGAAACCAACTACCTCTGGCACACAGGCGGAACCATCACAGACGGCATCCTCAATCTGAGTGCCAAGACATACACAGGACTTTTCATAAACAATGAAAATGGCTGGCCGGCAGATGCCGAAGCGGCGAACCCTGCAATCGCAGCAAACCCTGCAACCCTCAGATACACCACCATCAATGCAAACAGCACGATGGGCATCTACTCACAGGCAATTGCAGCACCGGTAACACTGGACAATGTAACAGTCAACAGTGACTACTGCGGCATATACGCAGAGCACGGCGGCTCCACAACCACACTGAATAATGTGACAGTGAACGCATGCCGGACACCAGACACAATCGAAGGCTACGACTGGTACAACACAGCAGTGGCCGCAGCAACCGGCGCACAAGTTATAATCAACGGCGGTTACTACGAAGGAGATAACGCAGTTTATGTATTCTCCTCAGGAGCGACCGTAACCATAAACAGCGGTACTTTCAGAGGCGCTCTTAAAGCAGACGCACCGCAGCTTACAATCAACGGCGGAACCTTCGACCACGATCCTACAGCGTTCGTGGACCAGGAAAGCTACGATGTAATCCAGCTGGGAGATGGCTCTGCAGGAAGCGAAACCACATGGACAGTCCAGCCGAAACTGACCGCAGCAGCGGCAGCATCCGCAGACTGCACCATCCAGGTAACAGCCGACAGGACAATCTACCTGGCAGGCAGCCAGGATACAATCACCCTGACCGCCATCGCCCGCGATGCCTTCGGCAATCAGGTTGACCTGACCGGCAGCGGAGACCTTAAATGGTTCATGACCTCCGGCAGCGAGGCCTTCCCGGATGCTTTGACGGACAATAAGGACGGTACGGCAACCCTGGCAATAAACGGCCAGACCGTAAACTGCAGCATCACAGCAGCCTTTGGCAGCCAGAGCGCGACAGTGAACATAACCGCAAGTCCGGACATTACGGCGGCGGGTCAGTCATACGCGTTAGCTCCTCTGGCCTCAGTGCCGTACGGAGCGCTGGAAACAGGCGGATACGCCGGACTTGACCCGGCAGGTGAAACCATTGCAGGCGGCAGCCAGGCAGACCTGACAGACCCGGCAGGTGCAGGAGCAAGCGCAGGCACGGCCGAACACGACTCGGCGGCCATCGAAAGCGGAAGCGGTTTCAACCTTCCGGCTTTCACACCGGACCCAGGCGCCCAGGCAGCCTTTGGAAAATATAACGATTATCTCAGCACAGAAGAGCAAAGCCCGGCCTACGCAAACCTGCTTTATTTTAAGGTGAGCAGCGGAGACCTGGCCCAGGTACAGCCGCAGAACATACGGGCAACGATTTACAGCCCGGACGGAATCTCCCTCAGCTTCACAACCAGCGACATACAGGTTGTAAATGAGGGCGGGGGCAGAATCGAATGCTTTGTGACAGCTACTGTGCCGCAGGAAACAGCAGCAGGCGACACATTCACAGCCCTGCTACGCTGGGAAATTGATGGTATAACTTATGGTAAAAGCATGACCTATAAGGAGAAATAATTATGGCAAGCAAGAAAAAAATCACAACCGCGGTGACTGCCGTAACCCTGGCAGTTGCACTGGCTCTGGGCGGCACATTCGCGTGGCAGTCTATCAGCCAGACCGCACTCAACGAGGCGTCTGATGTAATCAATCCGGGCGGGCGACTCCATGATGACTTCAACGGAGAAAACAAAGACGTTTATGTTGAAAACTTCGCGGAAGATTCGATCTACGCGAGAGTGAGACTGGAAGAATATTTTGAAATTATTACAAATTACGGCAAAGAAGGTATTGAGAGCAGTACCAATGTACTCGGAAGCAAGAACGATGATGGTACATATAACTACGAACTGTTCACTGACTATGACAACTTGAACGGTGATATCGTATCCGCAGGCAACGATACTGACGGAACCTCATACTGGTCCTGGCAGACAGGCGGCGAAACTGTTTACATGCCTACATTCAATAAGAATAAGGACAGCCTTAAGGCTGATATCAATGGTATCTACGCAGAGGGTCATGTAGGAACAATCAGTAACAGAGTTCTTGATTTAACTGCTGATGATGCACAGTATTCTGCGTATAAAGAATACACTGCAGGCGAAGAAAAAACTGCAGAGGCAACCTACGACGCTGACTCCAACAGCGCTGAAGATGATGGCGTAACTGAAGTAGAAGAAACTCACACTGCTAAAGCTACAGGCAACGCAACCCTCATCAGCATGGAAGACTGGCTTGATATGAACAATGTTTCTGTTACAGCAGCAGATGACCCATATGGTGTTGCACCAGCCTTTGCACAGAATGAGATGGCCATACTGCACTATGATAAAAATGCAGAAGATGCCGAAGGTACAATTGCTGATGTGCAAGCATCATATGACAGTATGCTTGATTTATCCGATGGCACTGGTTTCACCCGCGAAGGATATAGGATTGTTGGTTGGAACACAGCAGCTGATGGCACTGGCACACCCTATGCTCTTGGAGAAGAAAATTATGTATTACCTCAAGGTGAAACCACTCTTTATGCTGTGTGGGAGTTGGATAATGATCAGCAGCAGGAACCACAATCACAGGACGGCTACTGGGTATACGACACAGACGGCTGGGTTTACTGGTCACAGCCAATCGCACCAGACACAGCAACAGGCCTTCTCCTTGACGGAATCCAGCTCAATCAGGTAATGGATGATACATGGTACTACGCAATTAATGTAGTTGCACAGTTCGTAACAGCAGATGATGTTGGTAAAGCAGACGGCACAGGCTTCTATGTAGAAGGAACAGAACCTACAGCGGAAGCTGAAGCACTGCTCAAGACAATCGGTGTGATTATTGATGATGAAGCAGGCGAAGACGGTGATGGCGAGGGATACACCGAAGCTCTTTCCGATATTAACTTTGTTTATGGTGAAGCATCCGCAACCGTCTACAGAGGAACATCCTATACCTTTGGCAACGTAGCTACCGGTGGTTTCCCAGTCAATCCTACAGCTGCTGAAATCACCACTGACGGTGCTGCCAGCTATGTCAACGATGATTTGATTATCGTGATAGATGAAAATGAGTCAAATGATAGCCTCAGTTTGGCCGTGACCTACAGTGGCGATGGTGGTGAGCCTTATACTGAAACAGTTACTCTGACAGTACTGGACCCTGCAGAGCCTACAGATGAAGTAGCACTTCAGGATGCATTCGAAACAGGCGGCATGATTAATCTTGGTGAAACCGAAGTCTACGCAACCGAAGCAGAACCCATTACTAATATTAAAGCTGACTTCCTTTGGACTGAAGGCGGCACATTAAACGGCGGCGTTATCAACGGTACATCTTCCACCGCTGATAATGACAGCGACTCCTATACTACACTTTTCATAAACAATGAAAAGAATTGGCCTGAAGAAGGTGACGAAGCAAATTACGCCACAATCAATGATACCATAATCAACTCCGAGTCTGACTTCGCAGTGTATATCCAGACTTGTGATGCCGGAGCAACGCTAAACGGCGTGACTATCAACGGCAAGTTCGGCGGTCTGCTGGCTGAATACAACGAAGACGGCCAGTACTGCGTTAACTTGAACGACGTAACCATCACTGCCGGTAGCAATCACAAAACTGACTGGGTAAACACTGCAGTAGCAGCAGCGCATGATGCTATCATTAACATTTACAGCGGTACATACACAGCAGAAAAGGAAGGATACGCAGCATACGTATTCTCTTCCGGCGGCACAATCAACATTTTTGATGGTATTTTTGAAGGTAAACTCAGAAACGATGCCGGAGCAAATGGCAATATCAACATCTACGGCGGTACATTCGACAATGATCCTACAGCGTATGTAGATACAGAAAACTATAAAGTTGTAGACAATGGTAATGGTACTTGGACAGTACAGGAAATCCAGCGTGGATTGTATACACTTTATTTAAAAGACTCTGAAGGTAACTATTACGACAATGATAACTTAAATGATGGATTTGTTAGTAAAGTTCATCAGGTTGCTGGTTCCCAAATTACTGTAGAAGCAGGATATACAGCTAATCCAGGATGGGAACTCCCTGAAGATGTAGCAGTTGCCATGGCAGCATATGGCCTTGCTGCAGATGGATGGGAAGCTTCGAATAGCATAGTGTTCAATAGTGTAACTGCATACACTGAAGGAAACAATCCATATATATTTAATGCAGAAACTGGTGTCCTTTTAAATGATTCTGACGAAGCAGTTGCTACAATTAACGAGGATATGACAGCAATCACTATCAACAAGATAGTGGATAATCTCATCATTGACGTTTATCTGATAAAAGATGGCCAGCGTATTGAATCAACAGGCAGCTCATCTGATGTTGACAAGCTCTTTAACAGCAAATACTTTGTTGTAAGTGATTCAACCGGAGGGGGTACTGAGTTAGCTGAGTTCGGATATATTGAACTCTGGTCGGACAAGACTCCATATGATAGTAACCCTATAGACATGACGCAACCATATGACAATAGGCTGACTTACGAAAACAGCGCAGTCTACGGTGCGGAATGGGCCTATTGGAACATGCGTGTCTATGATGTAGATGGCAATGTACTTCCTGCAGATGACATTGTAGTGGAAGTGTTTGATGATCCGACTCCTGTATGGACCGAAGTAGAAGCTTTAGCTGATTATGATACACCTACATATGCCATCACAATGTGGAGTACATATGTGGGGATTAAAATTACATACGGCGAAGAAGAATACGAATTTTCAATTAATGTCTATTAAAATAACGAAAGGAGCCAATTATGGCTAGCAAAAAGAAAATAACAACCGCGGTGACTGCCGCAACTCTGGCAGTTGCCCTGGCGGTGGGCGGAACCTTTGCGTGGCAAAGCATAAGCCAGACCGCCCTCAACGAGGCGTCCGATGTGGTGAATCCGGGCGGGCGACTCCACAGCGACTTTTACATAGACGCTGACGGCGACTACAACAGCGATATCTATGTGGAAAACTTTGCGGACGACGAAATTTTCGCCCGCGTGAAACTCAGCGAGTACATGGAAGTGGTGATTAACCAAGGCGTTGAAGGCGCTGAAATCGTAGACACCATCGCGGGCAGCAAGTCCCTGAATGATGCACCTGTTACCGATAAGGCAACCGATAATACCAGTGGTTATGAATATGAGTACGTAACCCACTACTTTGATCAGGAAAACGAAACTGACGAGTATTGGGACTGGACCACAGGCGACACAAGCAGTGAACCGGTTTACTACATGCCAACCTTCAACATGAACAAAGACTCCCTTGTGGCAGACCGCAACGGCATGTACGTTGACCGCATCGGCGGCATCAGCAACGATGGCCGTTCTCAGGCGCAGTACGAAGACTGGGAAACATGGGCTGAAGGCGATACTAAAGACGGCACAGAAATCCATGACTTTGACAGCAACTCCTTTGACGAAGTTGGATACGATTTCGAAAACCTTGACCAGTATGTGCAGGCCGAAAATATCGCAATTAAAGAAAGCGAAACCCATACAGCAGCCCCTGTAGGCACATCAAACGGCCTCATTAGTATGAGCGAATGGCTGCAAATGATTGCAGATAATGGTGATGTATATGACGAAGTTTACCACGGTAACTACTGGGTATACGACACCGACGGCTGGGTTTACTGGTCATCACCAATCGCAGGCGGCGAAGCAACAGGCCTGCTCCTCGACAGCATCCAGCTCGACAGCGTAATGGACGACACCTGGTACTACGCTATTGAAGCGACAGGTCAGTTCGTAACCGCTAATGATGTGGGTAAAAAAGATGGCACAGGATTCTACGGTGAAGGCGAAGCGCCAAGCGGAGATGCAGAAACACTCCTTGAAGCAATTGGCGTGGACATGAGTGGCGATACAGGAGATGACAGTGGTGGCGACGACGAATACTACGGCGACGGAGTAATCACCGTAAATGGCTATGGACCGAATGAAGATGGATATATCTACCTCTATGGCCTTGACATCGACCAGAACAACTCATTCGAAGTAAAAGTAAGCGAAGATTTCGAGCTCGCAGAAAACGGCCTCACAGCAGTTTTCCATGAAGATGAGATTGAAGATACCAAAATGGTTGTGAGTGAAACTGATCCATATTCTGCAACATTGACCATTGCCGCAAGGGACTATCACTCTGTAACAATTACTGCTACAGATGTAAACGGAGAAACTGAAACCGTTACAGTAGTTCCTGTTTACAGCACTATTGTAATTACACCTTCTATGGATGGGGAAACATTGATGGTTCCATCAGGATATTATAGTTTACGAGCTGCTGAATTCAATTCTGATAACGTGGGATTCACTCTTAACGGAGCAAAACGTTCTAATATCGTAGAAGTTGATGGTGCGGATAGGCTTAATGTGACTTCTTATGAATCCAGTACGGACATTACACTTACTGCAAGCGATGGAAATCAGATAGCAAATGTAAAAATTGTTGTAGTCGGCGCACAACCATATGACGGCCCGATATATACATACTACATACAGGGTTCAGGAGATACTTGGGCATATGCCTTCATGGAAACTCAGGACTATGCCTGGGAGCAGAACGATGATTATACATATCAGGTTCGTGCAGGCATGACCAATGACTTTGCGGGAACGATTGAGTGGACGATTAATGGTAACTCTGGTAACCAAACTGCTTACTTTGTGAATGGTGATGAAGATAGCGGAAAACTTACTTACACCGGTTTAGAACCTAACATCAAGTTTACAGCAGAGCAGACACAGGAATTTACATTAAATGCAAACATTTATGTTGACCAGGAAAAAACAACTATTATGACCGATGCGGAAGGAAATCCATATGATTACTTTAGTCAGTACTTCACTATTTATCCTACTAAGACGGGTAAACCGGTAGTTTATCATCTGAGTGTACGCAGTGATGACCATGGATCAATATATCTGGCACCAGGAGAATACACAGAAGTGTATTTCAATGCAGATATAAGAGCTGAAGGTGAAAGCATTTCCAACGCAGATGTAACATGGTCACTTGAGCAAGCTGAACCAGGATGTACTTTCACAATCGAAGAAGGTGATGCTGGCAGCAATACTGCCACTGTTACACACACATGCACTGCAGATACTTGCACTAAGATCGGTGCAGTTAAGGCTGTGGCAAGCTACGACCACGCATATGGACAGAAAGGTACTGGTGAGTTCTTTATTGTAGCTGCAGATTATGATGGCAACCTTGAACTTGAAGGCGGAAGCGAGGAAGGCGGCGGTGATGATCCTGAGTCTTCTTCAGCTATGACTTTTGCTTCTAACCCACAGTATACGGATAACGGCGACAGTACTGCTAACATTTCTGTTAGTAAAAACCGCGCAGAAGACTTTATATGGAATCTGTATAGTTGCTCTGAAGGAACATTTACACTGACCAGTAGTAATGCTAGCGTAACTTTTGAACCGTATAATAATGAGGAATCAAATAGAAATGTAGATATGAACATTATTATTCCAGCCACTGTAACAGATGACTTCACCGTTACTGCTACATCAATGGATGGCACGAAGTCAGTGACATTTAATGTTGTAATGATAGATAATACGGAAGATACAGAATAGTAAAACAAATGAAAGGAGCCTAATTATGGCAAGCAAGAAAAAAATCACAACCGCAGTAACTGCTGTAACACTGGCAGTGGCGATGGCTGTAGGCGGCACTTTTGCGTGGCAGTCAATCAGCCAGACAGCGCTCAACGAAGCGTCTGACGTAATCAACCCAGGCGGCCGTCTCCACGACGACTTCAACGGCACAAACAAAGACGTGTACGTAGAAAACTTCGCCGACGACCCAATCTACGCGAGAGTTAGACTGGAAGAATACTTTGAAATTACAATGAATCCAGGCGCAGGAACCGCAGAAAAGAAAGACGTTATCATCGGTACATACGATGCTGCCACAGATACTCGTGGCTATGAAATTTTCACAAAGTATGATTCTTTAAATGGCAACACATTGGCAGCCGGTGTAGTTGGAGATACGTATAGTGAAAATGCAACTGAAGGTACAGATGGCTACTCCTGGTGGTCCTGGCAGACAGGTGGACAGACTACATACATGCCTACATTCAACATGAACAAAGACTCTCTCCAGGCAGACATCAATGGTACATATGAAGGACCGGATGGTATTGCAGGAGTTAATCCAGAAACAGGAGCAGATGATAAGTATACTGACTATGACGAATATGCAGATGGAGAAACTTTAGACGGTACCGAAATCTATGATGCTGACTCCAATGACATTGAAGATGAGAATGTTACTGAAGTAGCAGCAACTCATACTGCTAAAGCTACGGGTGATGCAACCCTCATCAGCATGGACGCATGGTCTGCGCTCCCTGAAGAGGAACAGGTCGGCCCATACTGGGTATACGACACTGACGGTTGGTGCTACTGGGCACAGGCAATCGCGCCAGACACAGCTACAGGCCTTCTCCTCGACGGAATCGAACTCAATCAGGTAATGGACGACTCCTGGTACTACGCAATCAACGTTGTAGGTCAGTTCATCACAGCAGACGACCTTGGTAAGACAGACAACACAGGCTTCTATGATACTACAGATGGCAAGAGCAAAGCACCTTCAGCCAATGCCCTCGCACTCCTCAAAGCAATCGGAGTAGAAGTTCCAATTACTACACAAGAAGAACTTCAGGATGCATTTAATGCAGGTGGTGAAATTACATTAGGAGATACAGAGATTACATTAGATGAAGCTCCAGCTACTGAAGTTTACCCAACAATAGATTCTATGTTGCTGATGCATGAAGGTGGAACTCTTAATGGCGGTACACTTACATCCACAGAATGGACAGATTCCACTCTGTTTGTAAACAACGAAAATGGCTGGCCAGCAACAGAAGATGGCTCTGCGGCTGCAACTGTAAATGATACTACAGTAAATGCTGCAACTTCCTGGGGTATTCGTGTACAGGCACTTGATGCCCCTGCAACTCTGAATAATGTGACCATTAACGGCACATATGGTGGCCTTATAGCTGAATACAGTCAGGCGAGCGGTGCTATTGGAGGCAGTAACATAATTACTTTAAATAACATGAATATCAATGCTGAAAGCAATTATCCACATGCTGGCTATGAATGGATTAATTCAGCTGTAGCCGCAGCTATGGGCGCGGATGTTGAAATCAACGGCGGTACATACACAGGAGACAACGCTGTTCTGATTCTCAGCTCCGGTGCAAAGGTGACCATCAACAGTGGTACATTCAACGGTAATATTGGCTATGCAACTGATGTTCTAGATGCTGTAAAGAACGCATCCTCTATTGTTATCTACGGTGGTACATTTGACCGTGAACCAAGTAGTGAGTTCGTAGCTGATGGTTATGAAGCTGTAAGTAACGACGATGGTACTTGGACAGTACAGCCAGAATCAACTGATGGGGGGTCTGAAGACCTTTTAAATTATACAATTGATATAACGAACTCCGATTATATTAATCCAAATGAGCCTATTTTAGCATCTGATGGATCAAATAATCTTTTGCTTAACTTATATGATGAAGAGAATACTGAGGTATCAGATGTAAAATGGGAAACTGACAGCCAGAGTCTGGTCATCAGCGATACTAATAAAGTTACAGCAACCAGCATAACTGATGCTTTAGAAAAACATACAGTTACCGCATATGACAGCAGTGATAATGAATTAGCAAGTATTGATATTTATGTTTATAATACAGAAACCTATGACTGCATTGGTGTTGTTGCAAGTGAAAATACCAGCGCAAAATACTATGCATTTGACTATGTCCCATATGTAGGTGAAGGTAGTTTAGGATTAGATCCTACGCAAATATGTGTGTATCGAGTTGGTGATGATTTGAGTAATGTATACTATTATATCGAAACAATGAACTTCAATATTAATGAGATGGGAACATCATTTGATGAAAAATACGCTGCCGATCCTATCGAAATGCCTCTTGTAAGCAGCATCGGAGAATGGCCTGTAAGATCAGAATAACGCTCATTACTCAGAACTCCCCATCTGCATTAGCTACTGGGACAACGAGACTTTCTGCTGACGGTCTGGCTAATAAACAACGTAACAACTTGGAGCATCCTCCGGTCAATTTGCCAGTCGCTGTCTGGCAGATTGACCTGCTCACATTAGATTAGGAGAATTTTATGGCAACAAAAAATAAAAAAATAGCAACGGCCGTAACGGCTGTAACTCTTGCGGTTACTATGGCTGTAGGCGGAACTTACGCTTGGCAGAGCATTAGCCAGCAGGCCCTCAACGAAGCATCTGACGTTATCAATCCGGGTGGACGTCTCCATAACGATATGTGGTACGTAAGCGCCCAGGAAAACAACAACGACATCTACGTTGAGAACTTTGCGGAAGACGACATCTACGCCCGCGTCCGCCTCAGCGAATACATGAAAATTATCTCTAATTACGGTGCGGATAATCAGGACATTGTGAAGTCCAATCAGATTCTCGGCAGTAAGAATGATGATGGTACATATAATTACGAATTATTTAAATTTGATGGAAATGTAGACGAAAACGGTGTAGTCAGTGCTGGTGGTGCCAATGAAGATGGAGAACCATACTGGTCCTGGCAGACTGGTAATGAAGACAGCGAAACTGTTTACTACATGCCAACATTCAATAAGAACAAAGACTCCCTTGCACCAGACCTTAACGGCCTCTACAGAGACCGCATAGGCGGCATCAGCAACCGTGGCGAAGACCAGTATATCGGTACAGAAGTTGACGCAGAAGGTAATCCCATTGCTGTTACGGAAGGCTATGCTGATGGAGATACACTTGAAGGCTACGAAATTTTTGACGCTGACAGTGATGATATTGATGATATCGGCACAGACCCACTTGTAATTGCGGACATAATTAAAACTGGAGTAGGTCATGATGAAGCACACAATATTGTGTCATATACAACGCATAATGCAGAGGAAGTAGGAACTACCCGTGGCCTCATGAGCATTGACCAGTGGCTTGCAGAAGTTGGCTACGATGCTACAACTGGCGAAGCACCTGCCTATGACCCTGATGTTCACGGCAACTATTGGGTCTATGACGAAGACGGCTGGGTATACTGGTCCGGCGCAATCGCAGGCGGCGAAGCAACCGGTCTCCTCCTCGACGGCACAAAACTCAACCAGGTCATGGACGACACCTGGTACTACGCAATCAAAGCTGAAGGTGAATTCATCACAGCCGACGATTTAGGTGAACCATACCTACCTGACGCAGACACCGACGAAAACGGCGGAGCCACAACATACAACCTTCGTACAACTTCTGATATCGTTGATGACGGAAACGGCGGAAATAATAGTGATGACACAATAATTGAAGGCGGCCCAGCTGTTCCTATGCCAGACGACGGCAACGAAGG
Source organism: Bacillota bacterium (assembly GCA_017397825.1). Lineage (GTDB taxonomy): Bacteria > Bacillota > Clostridia > Peptostreptococcales > Anaerovoracaceae > SUG1106. Next base: position 38,171 of record JAFQHT010000073.1, read on the forward strand.
CGATGACCCTATCGCTCAGCCAGAAGGCACCGGCGGCACCGGCTACTACAAAAACGGCATCACAGAAGAAGCTCTCGCACTCCTTTCCATCATTGGCGTACAAGTTGGCGATGACGAAGAAGGCGAAGTTAGCGGCGGTGGAGTGGCACCAAAGACAGTTACCCTGGAGCTTACTCAAGATGGTAGAAATACAGTTGAAGCCAATATTGGAGATACTATTATTCTTACCACAACAGGTTTGGAAGAAGATCTGAGCAACATATTTTTAGATACATGGGTTGATAACGAGGATTGGGCGTTCGATGGCACAGCACATACTGTGGCATTCTACGATGAAACCTTGGTTGGCAAAACAATGAAAATTGAAGATGCTGTAAATTGGTGCTATGGATTTGTTACTTTCGTTGGTGTTGCTGATGGTGTAGGAGATGACTCCGGTAACGGTGATGATACGGGCACAGAAGAGCTGGAAACTTATTTGTTGCTTACGGAAAGTGGTTCAAATAGTGCTACTGTAGCTTTGGGTGATAAAACCAAAATTAAGGTAGATGAAAATATAGATTACGATGTAATCCGTGTATATGCACAGAGTGAAGACGATGAGGAAGATAGCTATTATTACGAAGAAGATTATCACTATGAATTGACAGAAGATAACGTACTTACAATAAACTATAGTGGCTCAATAGGAAAGAAACTTTTCATTCGTGCAGAAACGGGCGAAGAAATTACTGAAGTAATTGATGGCGAAGAATATACTTATACACAATACACTCCTGTGGCATACGCTCAATTGACCACAATGTACAAATACAGTTATTACTATAACAATGCACCTATTGATAAAGGAATAGAAATTCCAGTAACTGTTGATGAACTTTGTGAGGGTATCGAAATAACACTTTGGGACAATATCGAAAATAAAGAATTAGATTCAGAAGATTACGCATCTATTGAAAATACATTATCTTATAGTATAGATGACACATTTATTGATAGAGAATTTGAGTTATTTGGAGGAAGCTATGAAAATAATGTACTAAAGATTACCAATGCTTCTTACGATACAAAATCTGAATATGAACTTGGATATGCGCTAACTACAGGAGATAAATTCCTAATCGAATTTGATGCAAGAAGGTATAATGATGAGGATGAAAGCAGTACTGTAATGGCAAGAACTGATTTTGTGATTGTTATTACAGACGATGGCAGAATCAGCAGTACTGATGGAGAACTTGTAGAATTAAGCACAATTTCACTTGCAATTGACGGTACTGCAAATCTGGAACTGAAAAAAGGAAATACATATAATTTACAAGATTTTAGTTGTTCTTGCGGTAGATACGGAGAAGGGGAAGTCTTGCATTATCCTCTTAACGCTAGACTGTATGGTAATGAATTTGCTCCTGCCAGCATAGTGAGAATTGATAACGGAATGACAATTATTTCTGTTGATGAAAATGAACCGAATGGCACATTAGTACTTACAGGTGAGTGTCATGGTGATCCTGATGGTGATAGCGGACATTATTATAAAGTTACAATAACCGTATCTAATTAACGAAAAAACCATTATATGGCAGAATATGAAAAAGAAGCAATGGCAGTAACCATTACGATTAAATTACCATAATAATTTAATAATCACACGGCGGCACATAGTGCCGCCCTCTGCCCTGACTTTATGGGCATAAATAATTTTTAATTTCCCTTAAACTAAAAAGCTGCAAGCAGGTTAACTCAGGCTTTCTGTGGTAATGACGAAAATTGTCTGTGGCGGCAGAAAAGGAATAACTTTATGAAGAAAAATAAAAAAATAGCAACGGCCGTAACGGCTGTAACCCTTGCAATTGCAATGGGTGTGGGGGGGTCTTACGCTTGGCAGAGCATTAGCCAGCAGGCCCTCAACGAAGCCTCTGACGTTATCAATCCGGGTGGACGTCTCCATAGCGATTTCTACATAGAAGATGATGGCGATTATAACGCTGATATTTATGTGGAAAACTTTGCGGACGACGATATTTTCGCCCGCGTGCAGCTCAGTGAATACATGGAGTGCGTGATTAATTACGGCAACGCAAACGCTGAGATTGTGGACACCATCGTGGGCAGCAAGTCCCTGGATGGTACACTTGTGACCGATAAAGCCACTGACAACACCAGCGATTATGAATATGAGTACGTAACTCATTATTTCGACCAGACCAACGCTACTGATGCTTTCTGGGACTGGACCATGGGCAAGACAGACGGCCCACAGGTTTACTACATGCCAACTTTCAACATGAACAAAGACTCCCTTGTGGCAGACCGCAACGGCATGTACGTTGACCGCATCGGTGGCATCAGCAACCGCGGCCAGCAGCAGTACCAGGAAAATGGAGCAAATACCTGGACTGTATGGACTGAAAATGCCACTAAAACCGGCACTGAAATCCATGACACAGACTCCAACTGGGCCGACGAAGTTAAGTACGATTTTGAAAATCTGGCAACTTATGAAACCGCCGGAAACATCGCAACTAAAGAAGCAACCCACACGGCAGACCTCGTTGGCACTACCAACGGCCTCATCAGCATGAGCGAGTGGATAGACAAGCTGAACAACGGCGAAGAAACAGCAGACTACTGGGTATACGACACTGACGGCTGGGTTTACTGGTCATCACCAATCAAAGCCGGCAAAACAACCGGCCTGCTCCTCGACAGCATCCAGCTCGATAACGTAATGGACGACACCTGGTACTATGCAATAGAAGCAACCGGCCAGTTCGTGACAGCAGGCGATGTAGGCAACGCAGACAATACAGGCTTCTACGCAGATGCAAACCGGCAGCCTACTGAAAACGCAGAAAAACTTCTGGAACACATAGGCGCAATCGTAAAAGAACCCGTAACAGTAACAATTTCCAGCCCGTTTGAATTTACATGGACAGGTAGTTGGGGCAACTTCTACGACACAGAATCCGGTTATGCGCCTCTCACCATTGAGACAAGTGACGGCAAAGACTACGAATGGGAATGGACTGTGGAAGGATCAGTTGTTCCAGATGGACAGGAAGCTTCTTATGTTGAAGATTGGGACGAATATAGTCTTAAGATAAGCCCATATGAGCAGGCAAATTTATTGACATTAACTGCAACTGCAACAGATAACCCTGCCGTCAATGGTTCTTTCACAATTCCGGTTAAAAGCACTAATGGCATGATGATTATGGTTAAGGATGACCAGGGTTACTTCGGATTCAATGACCTGCAGTTCGACAATGACAATTACCCTGTTTTCGTAACTAACTCTGAAGGTAAAGTGCAGAATATGACAGCCCTTGAAATTGTTAATACGGATGAAGTAGACCCGAACACCAAGGTGGTACGCGGTGATTCAGTGACTATTCATGATGATGATGGTGAAAGTTCAGTTACTTTTGATCAGGGCTTCTATGTAGATATCGCACCTACAGAAGATGTTTCCCATGTCTTGCTGAAAGCAACGCTGGAAGATGGCAGTGTAGTAGAGATGTACGTGAGCATCTGGTATGATGGTATTTGGGTTTATACAAATGACTTGTCTCATTTATACCCAAAAGCAGAATTTGTTGCGTATGTTAGTAATGAAGACGAAGTTCCTGCCGATGCAGACGGAAACAGAAGTTTTACATGCGATATTGACTGGAATGGTATAGACTCTGATAATTTTAAAGTAGAACAGATTACATATACAGATCATTGGGGAGAAGAGTATCCAGGGTTTAAAATTACTCACAATTGCGAAGAAGGTCAGTGTACCTGTGTAGATGAAGCTACTGAAATCAAGATAAAAATTACAAACGCCAACTCGTCTGCACAGAGCGGCGAGACCAGTGTATACGTGGTATCTGAAAAGCCTTCTCTTGAAATTGGTACTCTGAATCAGATATGGTATGATGAGTGGGATGAGTACGTATGGGACAGTGCTGTAGGTGAAACCATGGAAGTCGAAAGTGGAAAAACAGTTTATTTTGGTGTAAATAACGGATATACTAGTGCAGACTGGACTCTAACTAAGGGTGAAGATGAGGTTACTTCAACTGATTCTTCACAATACACCTACACCTTTAGCGAAGCTGGTACATATGTGCTTACAGCATCCCGCAATGGATGGAAGAGTGATAGCGTAACTATTACTGTTACTGAAGCAAACGCGACCGAATAACGTATTTATTTGCAATTAGCACGGCGGCACATAGTGCCGCCCTCTGCCATGGGTCTTTTGGGGCAGTGCCGGGCGCATGGGCGCACACAGTTGCGTCCGGCATCATGGGTGCAGGCGCACAACTGCACTTTGCCTTATAAGGGCCTGTGGCAGAGGGCGGATTACTATCGGTTTAATTAAGGAAACACCACTTTTATAAGTAAAATCATCAGAGAGAGTGGTGTTTTGATGGTATGTCACATGTTTTGAGTGGTAAAAACACCACTCTATTGCACATAAAAAACAGTCAGAGTGGTGTTTTTTCATATTTCAGACGCTTTCTGGAACGAAATCACCACTTAAACAGCTAATAATGGCAGCAGGAGTGGTGTTTTCGACATTTTCCGACAGGGCAGCAGCAGACCCCGAATATCAGCAGCAGCTCCTGGAGGAGCTGGGGCTGTAAGCAGAACATAAAAGAATATAAAAAAGAAAGAAGACACAGGGTACATGGTAAGAAAACTGGCGTTTGAGTACAACCGAATATTGCTGATTATTTTTACCATTATTTTTGCGGTGTCTTCTTTTATGTCCGGGTCCTATGCGTGGCAGTCTCTGGAGCAGTTTGCGACCAACACCATGCAGGGGGTGGTGGCTCCTACCAACGTGAAACTGACTAAATACGAAAAGCCTGCTGACGGCGGACCGCTGCAGAAGCGGCTGGAGGGGGCGGAGTTTTATCTTTACGAAGTGGTGGAGGATAAAGACGGCGAAACTGACATGGAGCAGATCGGGGCCGTTTACACTACCAATGCCAGCGGCGAGATCAGACTTACGCTGCCGGAGGGCGACTACTGTTTTAAAGAAATCACGCCGCCAATGGGCTATACTTTTGATGATGAGCATGGGCCTAAGTATTATTTCCAAGTGGCCACCGGCCAGCGGTCGGAGATTAATGTGCTGAACGTGCTTCTGACCGGGGACCTGACCATTACCAAAACTGTGTGGAATTACGCGGCGGCAGATGGCGAGCCTACTGAAGGACAGAAGGCAAAAGACTTTACTTTCCGCGTGGATTTCGGCCAGGCGGGCGAGTATGAGTATCAGGTACGGCCTCTTTATGAGGCGGAGCTTGAGCCTGACTCTGCAGAATATATTGAAAGGGAGCAGCAGATACCGACTTATACTGTTTCCAGCGGCGGCACAATTACGCTGAAGCACGACCAGAAGGCAGTGTTTAAAAACCTGCCGGTGGGGCTTTCTTATTCAGTGACTGAACTTAATTCGCCGGGCTACAGCATAAGTTCTGACGGGGCCAGCGGCAATATTACCGAAGAGGGCTGCGTGGCTGATTTTACTAATAAATATTACGGCGGCGAAAAAGGCACTCTGAAGATTACCAAGGTTGTCGAAGATGTTGACGGCAATGTGCTGACCGATGACCATAAAGAATTTGAATTTACTGTTATCATCGACGGTGTGAAGGTAAAAATGAAGGATGATGGGGGAAATCCCCATGATGTGAAGCTTTCAAACAACCAGTCCGCATCCTGGACCGGCATACCGCTGGGAGCAGAATATGTCGTAACTGAAAAAGATTATACCGGCAACGGTTACTACCCTGAAATCCGCGAGTACCGCGGCCAGATTACAGGTGAAGAGCCTGTGGAGCTGGTGTTTACCAATGTATATAACCCTGCACCTGGTGGACAGGGAAGCCTGACCATTAAAAAGACTGTAAAAACGCCCGATGGCACTGCGGCAGACCCTGACAAGGAATTTACTTTCTGGGTGCAGGCTGAAGGTCTGGGCGAAAAAACTTACACGCTGAAGGCCGAAGAAACCATAACGATTTCGGGCATTAAAGTGGGCGGCCAGTACACAATCCGCGAAACCGACTGGGATTACTACATTCCGAAGACCCTTGAAGTCAGCGGAACTATTACCCATTCCGGCGAAGACCACTTTGTTGAGTTTATAAACACCAAGCCTTCCTACGGCAGCGAAATCGAGCAGCTGACCGTGACCAAGGTTGTGGCAGGCAATGCGCCTGACGCAGACAAACTGGGAAAAGAATTTGAGTTTTCCCTTTACATAGACGGCAAGCTCTGGAAGTCCACCGGCTACGTGACTAAAAGAGACGGTACATATGAGTACTTTACTGACGTGGAAACTTTCCTGGTCAAAGACGGCGAAACGGCTCAGGTGAACAATCTGCCGGTGGGTGCCACATATGAGGTAGTTGAAAAAAATTATTTCGGTGAGGGCTACAGCCTTTCCATGGAAAAATCCATGGGTACTATTAACCTGAACCCTGCGGGCGGTGCAGAGGATGTTATCGCGGTCAATACTTTTATCGGCAGCGAAACTGTGGATATTTACGGAGAAAAGACCTGGGACTGGGGCGATAATTACGCCGGCACGGCCAAGCCTTATCCGGAGTCAGTCATCGTGAAGCTTAAAAACGTAGGCGAAGGTCTGGTGGTGGCCCAGCAGGAAGTGACTGCCGGCACTGACGGACGGTGGCTGTATACTTTCCACGGCGTGCCTAAGTACAACGCGTCCGGCGAAAAAATCGTATACGCGGTGCAGGAAGTGGTGCCGAAAGGATTTTCTGCCACATACACCATCGCAGAAGGAAGCGGCGGCTGTGTTCAGAATATTAAAAATACTTACACCGGACAGAACAAATACGAGCCTGTGACGGTTGATCTGCCTGTGATTAAGAAGACGGTCAGCGGCAGCAGCATCCCTGAAACTACATTCAGTTTCGTGATGAAAAACAGTTCTTCCAAGGTTATCCGGAGGGCGGCTGTGACCTGCGACGGTTACAGAACTGAGGCCGCTGCGGCGCTGGGGCAGATTACTTACGACAAAACGGGTATTTACAAATATACAATTACAGAAATCAACGACAAAGCCTCCGGCTGGACTTACGACACTGCCAAGTATCAGCTGACAGTAAACGTTTACCTGGGTAATGACGGCAAGCTGAGAGCGCAGAAATCCATGACCAGAAACGGCAAGGCATGGAATGGCAGCTTTGCAGAGTTTGCGAACAGTTACAGCGGCGGCTATGTGCCTCCTGGTCCAGGACCGGGACCTGACCATGAAAGCACTTACGTGTGGGTCAGCGGCACTAAAACCTGGATTCACGGCGTTAACCCTGCCGATGCCCGACCTGCCTCCATCGTGGTAAAAATCTACGGCGACGGCAAGCTGGCAACTCAGAAAATGATTACGGCATCTGATGGCTGGAAATACTCTTACTACGCTCCGAAGTACAATGCTCTCGGGCAGCTGATAAAATACACTGTGGAGGAAGACCCGGTTGATGGGTACACTACTGAAGTGGTGGGCTACGATATCGTGAATACGTTCATTCCGCCTGTGGACCCTGATGATCCGGGGCCTGGAGATGATCCGGACGGTCCTGGAGGCACTGATGAACCAGGAAGTGACAAGCCGGGAAGCGACAAGTCGGGCACTGACAAACCGGGAAGTGACAAGCCGGGCAGTGATAAGCCGGGCGAAGACGACGCCCAGTCCCCTGAAAAAGTCCCTGAAACCGGTATCGGCGACTTCGACCTGCTTTTCTGGGTGATGATGATGCTTATCAGCGGACAGTGCATGATCCTGCTGATCCTTATCAGAAAGGGCAGAATTACATAAGTTTAAAAACCTTTCCGACCGGTCTTGCACACGCCGGTCATCCACCGAAAAAACACTGGATTCGCACCCCAGTGTTTTTTTGTAAAACAGGAATAATTAAGAATAAAACGGAATATAATAGAATAAACTTTAAAAAACATTGACTTTTTTGAAGTTAAATGGTAAAATACAGGAAAATTTTCTTAAAAAGGGGGATTTTTATGATTTATGAACCGCTTGGAAAATTATATTATAAAGATAAAGAAACCTTTGAAGCAGAATACAATAACAGAAAAAATGGAGGATATTCTTACTCGCTGGGATTGAAAATTCACGATAACGAAGCATTTTTTGTGTACACTCCGGTGTTTACCAACATTTCCGCAAGGATTTATAAAAAATTCAGCCAGCTGCTTAGACTGTGCATGGAGCTGCCGGAAGTAGCGTATAACTCATACGAAACAAAGTGCCTTGTCGATGAAATTATTTTGTCCAACGATATTGAAGGTATACGCAGCACGCGCAAAGAAGTAATTGATGTGCTGGAAACCGACAGTCAGTCTGGTAAAAAGAAAAGACTGGAGGGGATGGTACGCAAGTATGTACTTTTACTGGATAACCAGCATTACGAAGCACCAATGGTTTCCAGTCAGGACATAAGAAACCTGTACGATGAAATTGTACTTGATGAAATTGACAAGGTTAACTGGCCTGACGGCGAGATTTTCAGAAAGTATGCTGCGGAAGTTATATCTGGAACACAGCAAGTAAAGCACGTAGGACTGGTGCCGGAAGAAAAAATCATTCACTACATGGATAGTACTCTCGCACTTTTTAAAGATGATAATGTGCCGATGCTTTGCAAAACAGCTATTCTGCACTATATGGTTGGTTATGTGCATCCGTTTTATGATGGTAACGGTCGTCTTAGCCGTTTTATGAGCAGTTACCTGCTGAAAAGCGAGTTTAACTCCCTGGTAGCGCTGCGTCTTTCATATACCATCAAAAACAGTAAAAATGAGTATTATAAGGCATTTGACATTATAAATGATCCTCACAACATGGGTGACCTGACACCGTTCATACTGTATTTTGCGGATGTGGTTGAAAAATCAGTAGATTCACTTACTGAACGCCTTACAGACGGAGCAGAAAAACTCAAGTTTTATGCACGGGTATTAAGAGAAAAATATGGCGGCCTGGAATACAAAGAAAAGAAAAAGACTTCTGATGTATTGTGGCTTCTGATTCAGAACAAGCTTTTTACCAGTGAGCCTTTCGACAAAAAATCTCTGGCGAAGGAACTTGGCGTCAATGCTGAAACTGCCCATAACTATGTATACGGTCTGTCAGCTGCAGGAGCGCCTGTGACCATCGCCAAAAACGGTAAAAAATTTATTTATTTACTGGACTTGTCCGGCTTGCAGAGTTTTCTGGAAAAATAATAAAAAAAGAAAAACCCCGTGCCTGTCAAAAGTTTTGAGACTTTGACAGATGCGGGGTTTGTTGCTATTTAGCCTTTCTGTAAGTAATGGTTGACCAGTCTGAATAGAGTGTTTCTTCGCCTACCTGCTTGTATGCGCGGACTTTGTAGTAGTAGCGTGTGCCTTTTTTAAGTCCCTTTGTGTTCTTGTAGGAAAGCTTTCCGGTTGTGCGGACTTTTTCGTAACCCTCTGTCTTGGAAGTGGACTTCCAGACTTCGTAGCCGTCCACGTATTTTGCCAGAAGCAGGGTAGTATATGCTTCGTTGGCTGCCTGCTGGTTTCCATCTTCATCTTCCTGCATGATGGAAGGCGTCCATGTGATGGTCATGGACTTAGGTGCAGCGGCGGAGGCTGCCTTGATTTTTATGCTGTCAAGGGCCTGGCGTGCAGCTTCTGCTTCAGTTTTGGCTGCTTCTTCAGCGGCCTTTGAGGCTTCGTAGTCAGCAAGTATCTGCTGGTATTCGGCTTCAGAAACCATAGGCTTTGCGGTTTCGTTAAAGAGGGCAGACCAGGTCATTTCGCCCAGATTGCCGGTGTTCGGCAGATTGTGCATTACCTGGAATCTGATGACTGCTTCCATCATCTGGTCGGTGTAGGAAGTTTCAGTGCCGGCCTCTGTCTGCGTGCCGGCAGAGCTGCCGTAACTGCTGTAACCGCCGTAGTAGAAACCGTAAAGGTCCTCATATAGTCCTGCATAAGGGTCCGGACTGTAGTAACCCAGTGCTGCCAGACGCTTTGCTGCGGCCTGGATGTACGGAACCTTGTAGTCCTGATCATTGCCCGGATAGATGCCGTATTTGTAACTGTCAGGGTCCAGTCTGAAGTTTACCAGATAGCCGTCAGCCTTCGGCAGGAAGTGCCAGCTTGTCTTGTCAGAAAGCTTGCTGCCGGTAGCTGTGCTGTAAATTCCGTCAAGCTTGTAACCGATGTCCGGTTTGGAATAAAGCGAGAATTCCTCGTTAACATAGCGGTTATCGATAGTGAAATAGAAATGACCGTTTTCGCCGCTGGTAAAGGTGCGGTTTTTGCCGTTTATGAAAAGAGTCAGGTTTTCGGTCGGGTTGTTCTGCGCTCTGATGTACCAGAGGTTTCTGCAGTCGGTCAGGTCGATTGTCTTCAGCTGATTGTCCTGAAGATAGAGTTTTTCAAGGGCAGTGCAGCCTGAAAGATCTGCGCTTTCATACTCATTGTGGTGGGATGAAAGGAGCGTCATAGTTGTAAAGTCCGGAAGGTTCAGGGCGCCGGTGAAGCCTTTGTAGCTCCACTGAATCTGGGACACGTTGCCGCGGCCGTCGGTCATGAAGTGAGACTTGGTGCCGTCGCCCCAGGTTGCTTTGTCGTAGTAATTGTAGGCAGGGTCCATGATGGAGCCGTTGCTCTGAGTTTCGTAGTATGCTTCGCCTGTCTGTGAATGCTGATTGAGGAAAGCCCCCAGAGTGGAAACTTCGTAAGGGTTTTCGATGTACTTTCCGTAGCGGTAGTCAGGGTAGATGTTCATGTAAACGTGGCTTGTGGCAATCTGGTCTTCCGTAGGGTCAAAGTAAGTGTAATTGGTCAGGCCGGTTGTGGTCCACTTGCCTGTATTTTTATCGTACTTGTTGGTAGTTCCTACGGTCGGGTCCACGAAAATCCAGCGGCCGTCCACGTAGCTTTCAGCCCACCAGTGGTCGCGGACATCGATGTTGTTTTCGGTGCGCCAGTCGTTGGAAGGCACAGCCAGTCTGTGGCCGTAAACAAAACGTGTAGGAATTCCCTGAGCTCTTGCCAGTGCCAGGAAAATGGCCGAGTAACCCTGGCAGGTTGTATAAACTCTGCCACCCTGTGAGTTGGCGCTTGTCAGGCCGTACTCAAAGTTTCTGATATTGTCGTATGGGTCTGCGTACTGCAGGGAGTGGGTGGAAAATGCCACAGAATCATAGTAGAAATTTGCAGCAGTATATTCGTAGATTTTTACCAGCTTGTCGTAGTCTGTGTAAGCACCGGCTGTGACGCGGTCAGAAATCATCCTGATAAAAGACTGCTTGTCGTAGGTCATGGTTGCGTAAACATCAGTTGCCGGGTTGCGGAGTACGAAGTTGATGTCCGCAAGGGAGTTGTCCAGGTAAAGGCTTGTGGCGTAGTTTTCGCCGATTTCCATGATGCTGCGGTTGTAATCAATTACGTCCTTGTAGCGGAGAATCTTTACTTTGCCGTCTCTGACGCGGATTTCCATGTTCTTGTAGAGAACGCCGCTGTTTGTGTATCTGAGCGCGGCTGAATCTTCTGCAGTGGCGCAGCGGCGCAGGTAAAGGTTGTAGTAACCGTCCTCGATTTCAAGGGCCTCCATATCCAGGCTGGTGGAAAGAGTGTAAAGAAAGCTGCCGTCTGCGGCAAAGCTGTAGCCTGGCTCCACGAAAATGTTAAGGTTCAGGTCGCTCTTATTTTCACCGACTCTGTACAGAGAAACCCTGAAAAGGCTGGTCTGAAGGGGAGTGGTGTAGTTTATTTCCAGGACGCTGTCGCTGCCGGAACTGACCTTGGCGTGGAGATATTCCTTGTCGAAATTTGTCGTTGATTTGAAAGATGTGACTTGTTTAGGAGAGCTGACTTCCTTGAGTGCTGCCTGCGCAACCTCTGCCGGGATGGTCGCCACCAGCATAACCGCCGCAAGGGCAGTTGCCATAAATCTCAAAACCTTTTTCTTCATTGTAAATCCCTTTCTTTGCTATATTTTTCGCGCTGCTGTGCTGAAATATTTCTGATTACAGTATAAAGAAAAACATGGATAATTTCAAGACTTGACAGAGAATTGCCAGAATCTGCATGAGACTGTCTGATGGGACATGTTTACTCCTTTTTTTGCGCTTTTTTGTAAATATGGATGTAATTTTCGCTAAAAGATATGCCAGAAATGTTCTTAATCAGGGTTATTACTCTATAACAGTAGTGAAAATAAAAATATAGAGTAAAAACTACTCTATATTTTAAAAAAATTCGTATTATAGTGTAAAAATGTCAGCTGATCGGACAAAATTCCAGCCTTACCGGCTGAAAATACTGTCCAGCGCCGCGTTTGCTGAAGAGTAGGCAAACTGCAGGTTGTAGCCGCCGGTGTTGCCGTCTATGTCCATAACTTCGCCGATGAAGTAAAGGCCCGGATAGCGCTTGCTCTCCATGGTTTTAAGGCTGACTTCCTCAAGACTGACGCCGCCGCAGGTTACCATAGCCACGTTGAAGCTGCCCAGGCCGCTGACGCTGAAAACTGCTGCAGCAAGGCCGCGGGCGATGGCAGCGATTTCCTTACCTGTGAGGGCGGAAAGTTTTTTATCTTCTGTCAGGGCAAGTTCGACAATTTTCGACACGAACCGTTTCGGCAAGCTGTATTCTTCAGTCAGGAAACTGGTAACGAGCCGGCTGCTGCCCGGTGCTGCTTTTTTCAGGCTGGCAGTTACTGTTTCAACATTTTCAGGATATATAAAATTAAATTCAAGCCGGCTGCCGGTTGTGATGTAACGTGAATTATTGATGATTACCGGTCCTGAAAGGTTTCTGTGAGTAAAAAGCAGGTCGCCGGTGAAGGATTTTTTTATATCGGAAATTTTCATGCCCACATTCTGAAGGCTGATTCCGCTCAGTTCACCGAACCGGTAGTCCTGCAGGAAAACAGGCACCAGTGCAGGGCGAGGCTCTTCGATTTTAAGTCCAAGGTCTTCGTGCAGTGTGCGGAAGATTGAACCATCGGAACCGGTGGTCGGGTAGGAACAGCCGCCGGTGGCGATTACCAGATTGGTGCAGGTGTAAGCCGTATCACTTCCGGCAATAAGTTCAAAACCACTCTCAGAGGCTCTGATTTGCGTTACAGGCGAGTTTTGACGGATTTCAGCACCATTCGCCGAACAAGCCTCCATCAGGGCATTTTTTACGTCGTGGGCGTCCATGGAAGCAGGAAAAACCTTGCCGTCTTCACGTTCAGTGAGAGGCACCCCAAGGCCTTCCAGAAAGCTCATAAGCTCCAGATTGTTGTGCTTGTACAGGCAGGTTCTGATGCGGCTGCCGTGGTCACCGTAGCAGTCCAGGAAATCCTTGATGGACCCGCCGTGGGTAACATTGCACTGACCGGAGCCGGCCATGAGCAGCTTCATGGCCGGCCTTGCGGTCTTTTCAAGCATTAAAACATCCTTACCGTGACCGCAAGGCACGCCGGCCCCAAAATAGAGGCCGGCGGCTCCGGTTCCGACAAGGATTGTCTCATAATAGTTATTTTTATTTGTATCCTTCAATACGCTCTGCATAATAGTCATATCCTTCTCTTTCGTAAAGGCTCTGCAGGAGTTCCAGAGTATTGGTGTCACGGGCGTTTACTGAGAAGCTGATGCTTGCCTGTGGCATATCTTCCGGATTGGTTACAGGAACAGAAACTACGTCCATTTCCGGTCCGTAAGATGAGGAAGTCACATCATCGCTGAAACTTACGGAAGTGTAGGACTTTCTTGTGCCTTCGCTGCCTTTTTTCATCATGATTTCTCCGTTTATGCTGAGAGGATAGATATAGTCCTCGTTGCCGGTCACCACTTCACCTGAAGCCTTTAAAGTATATGTTCTATTATAATAGTCTTTGCGCAATGCTGCAAGGAACTCTTCGATTTCCTGAGTATCTTCTATGAGAAGCACCAGGTCTCCGCTGCCCCAGCCTTTGAATTCTTCCGCGGTAATACGGTCGAATTCTTCATCACTCACATCACCGTACTTTTCCATGATGTAGTCGTAGGTGTAGCTGTCGTAAGTGTGGAGCTGGATGTAGCTTACGTTTTCGGCCTTGATCTTTTCGGAAAGATTTCCTTCGTCCATGAATTCTTTGCTGGTGATGATGCTGTTGAGCTTGTCAGCAATGTTCTGGTCCAGCTTTACCTCGAAGCGGCGCTGCATGTGCTTGCCGTTTTTCAGGGTGTAATCATAGGTCATATACAGATTTGCAATTCTGGTAATACTTCCGTCCTGAGCGTAGACTTCCACACCGCCGTTGTAATTGTTCCAGTCATACATTTCGTTTTCAACGATGTATTTGTGAAGGTCGAGAACCATGGCGATGGTTTCGGGGTCATTGAGTTCGTAGTCTGATTCAGGAATAAAGTCATCCTCGAAGTTGCTGTAGTAGAATCTGTCGCCGTAAACTTCGAAAGCATATCTGCTTACTGAAACCACATCTTCTGCCGCAGGAACTTTTTTGGCAAATCCTGTGATGTCGTAAACTGTCACGCCTGTGAACAGGGCAGCCAGAATCACGAAAATCCCAAGAGAAACAAAGTTCTGCTTATTGATGATTTTAATGGAACGCTCCAGTATAATTTTGACCACCACGAAGGTAAGGAGTGTGCCGAAAATCATACCCACAATGAGCATGAACATATTGCTGTCGATTGCTTCATAGAAGAACCAGCCGAAGGCTGCCATTCCCACGAATACAATTAACCATGTGATAATTTCCTCGATTACTCTGTAGAGCATGGAGTCGCCCACGTGTTCAAGCTTGGCTCTGGAGTAGGCTATGAATGCCAGCACCAGCATCACAACTCCTGCGATGATGTAGCAGAGAATCTGAACACCTGTAAACTCTTCTGTGCCGTCTCCTTCAACAAGCATTGCAATAAGCGGGTTGGACCAGCTCATGAATGTCACCACGCCGTCAGGCATGCTGTAGAAACCAGGCAGGAAACCTTCGCAGTACATCATGGCAATCCACACAACCAGCGGTACGATTCCGAAAAGTACTCCGCTAAGCAGCAGGTGCATAACAGTAGTTCCTGTCAGCGCACCGGCCAGTGTGAACAGTCCGTAAAAGAAAGTGATGATAATCACTGAAATCAGCGCCCAGAAGAAAACTCTTTCAAATCTGCCCGCAATAAGCAGGTAGAGAAGAGCTGTTGCAGCCACAGGTGCCACGCACATGAGCCAGCCGGTCAGAGTCTGTGAGCAGAAAATCTTATTTCTGCTGAAAGGCTGGGCATGAAGGGCGATAGCTCTCACCGGATTGTGCAGGTAGCCCATCATCAGCATTGAGGCTATGAGCGGCACTGCCACCAGCAGAATCACGAATGCCACATTCCAGTTATTTAAACAATCGTCCAGGTACCAGTGATTATCCACAGTCAGCATACTATCATCCACCAGCAGAGGGAAAATCCCCGCCATAAAGTAGGTGATAAATGACAGAGCCGGCAGGTACCAGTACATTTTTATATTTTCTACAATAAGAGCTTTTGAAAGGCTGAATACAGGCTTATTTTTCATAGTGAACACCTCCCAGCTTTTCGATGAAAATTTCTTCAATTGATACAGGTGCTTCCATTTCCAGCAGGTCACCTTCAAAAATCATCTTTCCGTCGGCGATGATGCCGATGTAGTTGCACACATCTTCCATTTCCTTGGCATTGTGGGAAGAAACAAGTACGGTCATTTCCTTGTCTGCCACATCTTCCATAACGTAGTGCCATAGTTTGCGGCGGACGATAGGGTCCAGGCCGTCAACAGGCTCGTCAAGGATCAGGTAGTCAGGCATTGCTGCCAGAGCCAGGCTGAAAGCTGCCTGTTTTTTCATACCCTTTGAGAATTTGCCGATATTTTTCTTCGGATTGAGGCCGAAGTCAGCAATCATTGCGCGGAATCTTTCTTCGTTCCACAGCGGGTAAAGTTTTTTGTAAAATGCGCCCATCTGATTCAGACTGTAACCTCTGAAAAAGAAAAGGTCGTCAGGGATAACCTGCATGCGGGCCTTGAGTGCCTCGTTGTCGGTCACCGCCTGGTTATCGACAGTAATTGAACCTTCGTCCTGCACCAGCAGTCCTGAAAGGTGCTTTATAATAGTAGTCTTGCCTGCACCGTTGAGGCCCATGAGACCGTAGACTGCGCCTTTTGGTACGGTGAGGCTGAAATTGTCCAGTGCTTTATAGTCGCCGAAATTCTTGGACAGACTTTCAATCTTAATCATCTGATAACCTCCTTTGTTCCATTATTTCCCCGGCAATCTCCCTGGCCTCGTCATAACTGAGTCCCAGGAAAAGCAGCTGCTTGAATGCATCATCCAGTGCCGCCTTTGCCAATTCCAGTGAGTGGGCGTCCGCCGTAATCTGGCTTACGTCCGCCACAAAAGTCCCTACGCCGCTGGTGGTGTAAATGTACCCCTGGCGTTCAAGTTCCCTGTAGGCTTTCTGCACCGTGTTGGGATTGACTGTAATGGTTTTGGAAAGTTCTCTGACCGACGGAAGCTTTTCCCCGGAAGCCAGCGTGCCGGTCATAATCAACTCTTTAAGATTGTCAGTCACTTGCTCGTAAATGGACTTGCGACTTTTTAAATCGAGTTGAAACATTGAAAATTCCCCTTTCTTATAAGTTGTTTACTGTGGAAGTTCCGCGGCAGTTCACCCCCATGAACTTATGCGCTTATCCGGCGCCCCTTTTGCAAAGCCGGAAAAACTTCCTTTTATTATTGGTTGTATTAAGTGTACCATGCACCATAGTACACTGTCAACAGTTTTTTGAAGTGGTTTTCAATTCAGAGGCAAAGGTTTTCTTTTCAGAAAACTTTTTATTGCTTTCAGAAAACCAGAGGCTTTTTTGCAGCTTCCGTAAGCAAAGAGCATGTCATTAAAAGTCGAATTATGACGATTTTCACGGAAAGGATAAGGAAGTAGCAAAGGCAGGCGACATATTTCGCCAGCAATAGTCATAAACCGACAAGCATATCAAGGAGCGTTTTCAATTTACCCCGGTTTGTTTTCCCAAAAGAAAACAAATCACCTATAAAAGAAAACCTTCCCGGAAATCTAACTAAAACTTACAATACCGTCACAATTCGACAAATTCCGCTGGACAACAACACAAAAATTTGCAATAATATAATGTTAGAGATTTGTTAAAAAATAAAGCTTATATAGAAAAAATCAAACACGGAGGACTATCATGGAAAAGATGCAGCCAATGCTCTTTACGATGCTGAAAGACTATGACAGCAAACAATTCACAAAGGACGTTATCGCAGGCGTAATCGTTGCAATTATTGCACTTCCGCTTTCAATCGCCCTGGCTCTTGCTTCAGGAGTAGGTCCTGAACAGGGTATCTACACAGCAATTATTGCAGGCTTTGTTATTTCATTCTTCGGAGGAAGCAGCGTGCAGGTGTCCGGTCCGACTGCGGCCTTTGCGACTATTGTTGCAGGTATCGTAGCAGAAAACGGTCTGGACGGTCTGGCAGTAGCCACAATCCTTGCAGGAATTATCCTGATTATTATGGGTGTTTGCCGTCTTGGAAACCTTATTAAATTCATTCCGTTTACAATTACAACAGGCTTTACTTCAGGTATCGCAGTGACTATTGTATTCGGCCAGCTGAAGGATTTCTTCGGTGTTACATATCCTGAAGGAATGGAAACTATTGAAACAATGCAGAAACTGGAAGCTTTTGTAGCCGGAATTGATACATGGAACGTGGATGCATTTATTGTCGGTTTCGTATGCCTGGCAATCCTGTATCTCATGCCGAAGTTTGTTGACAGAATTCCGCCGTCACTGGTTGCAGTTCTTGTTGGTATTGCAATGACTAAACTTCTGCCTCTTGATGTAAATACAATCGGTGATTTATATACAATCAGCAACAGCCTGCCTGCATTCCACATGCCGGAAATCAGCTATGAAATGATCAGAGTGGCGCTGCCGGATGCATTTACAATTGCAATTCTGGCGGCTATCGAATCACTGCTTTCATGTGTGGTTGCTGATGGTATGGTTGGCGGCAAGCATCGCTCAAACACAGAACTGACAGCTCAGGGCATCGGAAACATTGCATCTGCACTCTTCGGTGGAATCCCTGCGACCGGTGCAATCGCAAGAACTGCAGCTAATGTTAAGAATGGAGGACGTACACCTGTATCCGGTATGGTTCATGCCCTGGTGCTCCTGCTGGTACTGATTGTGCTTATGCCTTATGCGGCACTGATTCCAATGCCTACAATTGCAGCAATCCTTATTATGGTTGCATATAATATGTGTCAGTGGAGAACTTTTGTAAGACTTATCAAAACTGCTCCTAAGAGCGATACAATCGTGCTCATTGCAACTTTCCTGCTTACAGTGCTTTTCGACCTGGTAATTGCCATCGAAATCGGTATGCTGGCAGCCTGCGTGCTCTTTATGAAGCGTATGAGCGAAGAAACAGACGTAGTACGCTGGAAGTATGTTGAAGAAGTTGAAGGGGACGACGAAGAAGAAACTGCAGAGCTCAGAAAAGAGCTTATGGATATCCCTAGGGAAATCAAAGTTTACGAAATCACAGGTCCGCTTTTCTTCGGTGCAGCTGACAGCATCAGAGATATCATGGTTGACTCACATACACGCTGCCTGATTCTACGTATGGGCGGAGTTCCGGCTCTTGACAGTACTGCCATGAATGCACTGACAGATCTTTATAAGATTTGTAAAAAGAAAAATACAACGCTGATTCTTTCCCACATGAATGAGCAGCCGCTGAAAGCCATGGCCAAGGCAGGCTTCATCAAAAAAGTAGGCGGAAAGAATGTATGCAGGAATATTGAAGCAGCTCTTGCACGTGCAGAAGCAATTCTTGCAGAGCTCCCGGCAGAAAACAAGCCTGCAGAACCAAAAGAAAATATGCCTGAAAATAAATAAGAAACACAGCAAAGGAGGGACTTATTTTGGAAAACACAGAAAACAGATTACATGAAGAAACAATAACTGAGGCAGAAGAAAACTGCCAGCACACAGAACCCGAAACAGAATGCCTGCAGACAGAACCCGCGGCAGAAGCCGGACCTTCTGTGCAGTACTACACATCACCGGCACCTGCTCAGAAAAAGAAACTTCCCGGCTGGGCCAAAGCTCTCATAATCATCGGTATCATTATTGCCGTACTGGCACTCATCGGTACAGGCCTCAAAGGTGCCATAAGTGACCTGACATCAGGCTTTACAGGCGGACATACAAACAGTGATGTGGTTACAGACTTCGGTCACGACTATATCGGAACAGTGCACATAAAAGGAGAAATGAGCCAGGACAGTGCAGGCACATATAATCATGAATATATTCTCAATGCTATCGATGCAATGATTGAAGATTCCCAGAATAAAGGAATGATTCTTCTTGTTGATACTCCGGGAGGCACAGTATTTTCTGCTGATGAGCTTTATTTCAAAATCAAAGAGTATCAGGAAGAAACAGGCCGTCCTGTCTACTCATCAATGCAGTCCATGGCGGCATCCGGCGGTTACTATATTTCAGCACCTTGTGACAAGATAATTGCCAACAGAAACTGCTGGACCGGTTCCATCGGTGTGACCATGGGAACTTTTATCGATGTGAGTGAGCTCCTTGATGCTCTTGGAATCCGTACAGAAACCATCACTTCAGGTGATAACAAAGCGATGGGAAGTAGCACAGATCCTATGACTGCAGAGCAGCGTGCAATTTACCAGAGCCTTATTGACGAAGCATATGATCAGTTTGTGGAAATTGTGGCAGAAGGCCGCAAAATGGACGAAGAGAAAGTAAGAAAAGTAGCTGACGGCCGTATCTATACTGCAAAACAGGCTATGGACCTTGGTCTTGTTGACGCAATAGGCACTTACGAAGAAGCTGTTGAAGATATGAAGGCTGCTTATGAACTGGGCGAAATAGAAGTTGAAGAATTCTACACTGCAGCAGGAAATGATATTTTATCACTTCTGGGCGAAGCAGCTGCAAAGGGAAGCACTCCTGATGCAGACCTGATTGAAGAACTTCTTGAGCTGAACGGCAAATTTGAAGTAAGCTACATTTCTGAAATAAGAAAATAGTTTTTGTGGTGAGAAACAAAAAAATAAAAATTTTTTTGGAAAATTGTTTAAAAAATATGTTGACAGTTACCAATTACTGTGCTATTATCTCAACATACAATCTTAGAACGCACAAACAAACGGAGGAAAATTATGAAAAAGAATTTTAAGAGATTTGCTGCCGTATTAATGGTAGTAGCAATGATGTTCTCAATGGCTGCATGTGGCGGCGATGGTGGTTCCGGTGATGAAGGCGGAGCAGCTGAATTCATTATCGGCGGTATCGGACCTACAACAGGTGCAGCAGCAACATACGGCGAAGCTGTTAAGAACGGTGCAGAACTCGCAGTAGCAGAAATCAACGCTGCCGGCGGTATCAACGGTGTTCCTGTAAAATTCGTATGGCAGGATGACGAACACGACGCAGAAAAATCAGTTAATGCATATAACGCATTAAAGGACGACGGCATCCAGATGCTCATGGGTACAGTTACTTCCGCTCCTTGTACAGCAGTAGTTGCCAAGACAGCAGAAGACAACATGTTCCAGCTTACTCCATCCGGTTCCGCAGTTGATTCCATCAAGGGCGATCACGCATTCAGAGTATGCTTCTCCGACCCTAACCAGGGTGTTGGTTCTGCAGACTACATGGCTGACAATTTTGCAGGCAAGAAGGTTGCAGTAATCTACAATGCATCTGACGTTTACTCATCCGGTATCTACGAAAAGTTTGCAGCACAGGCTCAGACAAGAGGCGTTGAAGTAGTTGAAGTACAGGCTTTCACTAAGGACTCTGCTACTGACTTCACAGTACAGCTCGGTAAGGTTAAGGAATCCGGCGCTGAAATCGTATTCCTTCCTATTTACTATCAGGAAGCTGCATTAATCCTCACTCAGGCTGAAAAGGCTGGTCTGGATGTTCAGTTCTTCGGATGCGACGGTCTTGACGGTGTTATCGCTCAGTTAGGCGACGATGCTGCATTAGCAGAAGGCGTAATGCTTCTTACTCCATTCGCAGCAGACGCTAAGGACGAAAAGACTCAGACTTTCACAGCAGCTTACACAGCAGCTTATAACGGTTTAGTTCCTAACCAGTTCGCAGCAGATGCTTACGATGCAATGTACATCATCAAGGCAGCAGCTGAAAAGGCTGGTATCACTCCAGACATGAGTGTATCCGACATCTGCGAAGCAATGAAGCCTGCTATGACTCAGATCACAGTTGACGGTGTTACAGGCGAAATGACATGGTCTGCAGACGGTGAACCTACTAAGTCACCTAAGGCTATGATTATCAAGAACGGCTCCTACGCTGCACTGTAATAACAGTTTTAAAAAAGTATTGTATTGAAAATTTAATGGGGAGGCCGGGGACTTCTGGTCTCCCTTAAAATTTTGAAGAGGTAACCTGATGACTTTTTTATCTTATCTTATCAGCGGCATCAGCCTTGGAAGTGTTTACGCGCTGATTGCCCTGGGATATACAATGGTATATGGTATAGCCAAGATGCTGAACTTTGCCCACGGTGATGTAATTATGATCGGGGGTTTTGTGGTATTTACAGCGGTAAGTTCCATGAATACTTCTGCACCGATTGCTATCGTATGCGGCATTATCGCATGTGTTGTACTTGGCGTTGCCATCGAAAAAATTGCTTATAAACCGCTGAGAAACGCTACTCCGCTGGCAGTACTTATTACAGCCATCGGTGTCAGCTATTTCCTGCAGAATCTGGCACTTATCATCTTTGGTTCTGCAGCCAAAAACTTCCCTGACATTCTCAAACTGGAAGACCTGCAGCTGGCAGAAGGTCTTACAGTAACAGGTGAAGCGGTTGTAACAATTCTTATTACAATCGTAATCATGATTGTACTTACATTATTTATCAACTACACCAAAATAGGTACTGCAATGCAGGCCGTTTCAGAAGACAGAGGCGCCGCACAGCTTATGGGTGTCAATGTCAACACAACTATTTCAATTACATTCGCAATCGGTTCTGCACTGGCAGCAGTTGCCAGCGTGCTCCTTTGCGCATCATATCCTCTGCTCAGCCCGTACACCGGTGCAATGCCTGGTATCAAAGCTTTCACAGCGGCTGTATTCGGTGGTATCGGTTCAATTCCGGGTGCTATGATCGGGGGAATTCTTCTTGGCGTAATTGAAAACCTCAGTAAGGCATATATCTCTACTGAACTTTCTGACGCTATCGTTTTCGGTGTTCTGATTATCGTTCTTATCGTTAAGCCTACAGGCATCCTCGGTAAGAAGATGAACGAGAAAGTGTAGGTGGCCGGTATGAAGACATTAAATACAATGAACAAAACTTCAAAGAACAATTTCATCACTTACGGAATTGTACTTGCCATCTTTATTTTCTGTGCTGTCTACATTGAAACAGACATGGCGACATTCCTGTTCAAAGGACTAATGGTTCCTATCTGTGTAAACGTAATTCTGGCCGTTTCCCTGAACCTGACAGTAGGTATTCTGGGTGAACTGTCACTGGGCCATGCCGGCTTCATGTGCGTGGGCGCTTTTGCGGGAAGCTTTTTCTCCATGATGACTCAGGAAACGCTCACATCAGTATGGATCAGATTCCCACTGGCATTTATTATCGGTGGCCTTTCTGCAGCCTTTATCGGACTGCTGGTAGGTATTCCTGTTCTCAGACTGAGAGGTGACTACCTTGCCATCGTTACACTTGCTTTCTGTGAAATCATCAAAAACATTATGAACAACCTGTACATTGCAAAGGACATCAACGGTCTCCATTTTGCAATCGGTGTAGGTGCGTACAATGAAATCGAATTTGATGCAGCTTCCAAGCAGGTACTTATAAATGGTGCTATGGGTATTACAGGAACGCCGAATGATTCCAACTATTTCTGGGGATTTGCGCTGATTTTCATAACTCTGATTGTTATTCTCAATCTGGTAAATTCCAGAACAGGCAGAGCGATTATGTCCATCAGAGACAACCGTATCGCAGCAGAATCAGTTGGTATCAACATCACCAAGCATAAATTAATCGCTTTCGTAATTTCTGCATTCTTTGCAGGTGTTGCAGGCGTGCTTTACTCACATAACCTTTCTTCAGTAATTGCAACCAAGTTCGACTATAACTACTCAATTCTGGTACTTGTATTCGTAGTTCTGGGCGGAATCGGCAGCATGAGAGGTTCTGTTATCGCAGCAATCATTCTGACAGCACTTCCTGAATTCTTAAGAGATATCGGTAACCTGAGCGACTACAGAATGCTTATATACGCAATTCTTCTTATCGCAATGATGCTGATAAACAACAATGATTATCTTCACCAGATGACTCAGGGTGTGCTCGGAAAATTCAGACTGGGCAAAAAATCAAAGAAAAATGAACAGGAAGGGGTGAGTTAAATGTCAGTAATGCTTGAAACTAAAAACCTGGGCATTTCCTTCGGTGGTCTTAAAGCTGTTGACGGACTCAGCCTTTCAATTGAAAAAGGCCAGCTCTACGGCCTTATCGGACCTAACGGTGCCGGCAAAACTACAGCATTCAACCTGCTCACAGGTGTTTATAAACCAACCATGGGTAATTTCTTCCTGGACGGTGAAAAACTCACAGGCATGAGCACTATTGAAATCAATAAAAAAGGCGTGGCCAGAACTTTCCAGAACATCAGACTGTTCAAGCAGATGTCTGTACTGGATAATGTTAAGGTGGGCCTTCACAATAACTTTGAATATACTGCAGCAGAAGGTATCTTCAGACTGCCAAGACACGCCAAGGTAGAAAAACAGATGAACGAGAAGGCAATTGAGCTTCTTGACGTTTTCGGTCTTGCAGGAGAAAAGGACAGACTTTCTTCCAACCTTCCTTATGGTAAGCAGAGAAAACTGGAAATCGCAAGAGCTCTTGCAACTTCACCTAAACTTCTGCTTCTTGACGAGCCGGCTGCAGGTATGAACCCTCAGGAAACTCAGGAACTGATGGATACTATCAGATTCGTACGTGACCATTTCGACATGACAATTCTGCTTATCGAACATGATATGAAGCTGGTTGCAGGTATCTGCGAAGAAGTTACTGTCCTCAACTTCGGTACTGTTCTGGCCCAGGGCGAAACAAGTTCTGTCCTCCAGAACCCTGAAGTAGTCAAAGCTTACCTGGGAGACTAAAGAAAGGAGATAAACTTACATGGCAATGTTAGAAGTAAGGGACCTGGAAGTAAACTATGGTGCCATCAATGCAATAAAGAAAATCTCCTTTGATGTTAACGAGGGAGAAGTAATCGCGCTTATCGGTGCCAATGGTGCCGGCAAGACAACTACACTGCACACAATCACCGGTCTTCTCAAGGCCAAAGGCGGCAGTGTAAAATTTGAAGGCAAGGAATTATTAAAGACTCCGCCTCATAAAATCGTAGAAATGGGCATGGCTCATGTACCAGAAGGCCGCCGTATTTTCCAGCAGCTTTCAGTATATAAGAACCTGACAATGGGTGCTTTCATCCGTAAAGATAAAGCAGGTATTGAAGAAACTCTTGCAAAAGTTTACGAAAAGTTCCCACGTCTGGAAGAAAGAAAGAAACAGATTGCAGGTACTCTTTCCGGTGGTGAGCAGCAGATGCTTGCCATGGGCAGAGCACTCATGTCAAACCCTAAAATCGTTGTTATGGATGAACCGTCCATGGGTCTTTCACCTCTCTTTGTAGGTGAAGTTTTCAAAATCATCGAAGAAATCAAGGCTAGCGGTACTACTGTTTTACTGGTAGAACAGAACGCAAAGAAGGCTCTTGAAATTGCTGACCGTGCTTATGTACTGGAAACAGGCAAAATCGTACTCAGCGGCGATGCCAAGGATCTGATGAACGACGATTCAGTTAAAAAAGCTTATCTGGGCGAATAGTGAGAAGGAGGTTTACATATGGATAAATTTGTTATCACTATTGCAAGAAGTTACGGCAGCGGCGGTAAGCAGATTGCCATGCGCCTTGCAAAAGCACTTGATGTAAAATATTACGACAGAGAACTGATCAAGAATGTTTCTGAAAAGACAGGTATCAACGAAGCGCTGTTTAATCTGGCTGACGAAACACATAAGAACAAGAACCCGTTCAAAAAATATCTCAGCAAAAAATCTGTGACTCCTGACAGTGATGATTACCTTTCAAAGGAAAATCTCTTTAATCTGCAGGCTGACTACATCCGCCATCTGGCAGACAGTGATGAATCCTGCATCATTGTCGGAAGATGCGCAAACCACGTACTCAGAGATTACAACAATGTGGTCAATGTTTTCATCCATGCAGACCACAAGCACTGTATTGAAAACGTAAAAGAGTACAACGGTGTAAATGATGCTGAGGCAGAAGTACTTATCGAAAAGTTCGACAGAGAAAGAGCAAATTACCACAAATACTTTACAAACAGTGAGTGGAATGATGCCCGCAACTACGATGTATGTCTTGATACAAGCAAGGTGGACTTCGATAAGTGCGTAAAAATTATTATTGAATACCTGAAAATCAAGCAGGGTTTAAATGAATAATTCTTCGTTTGTTTAAGATATGAGAACGGCCGGACGGCGTGAGCTGCCCGGTTGTTCTTTTTTTTGCCGG
>JAFQHT010000074.1 GCA_017397825.1 Bacillota bacterium
AGACTCAGACTTAAACATATTGTTACCACTCTATTTTCACAGCTGAAGTTTCGTATAAAGTAAATGAATCCCTGCTCATGCAGCAACTTCTGTAAACATAAACTGATCCTGAAATGCGTAAGTACATTATCAAATACTACATTGAAGAGTTCAGAACCACTCTTTTCCGCCAGACCATGTTTGCAGAGTTCGAAATGCTCACCCCCCGCGAAATCGAAAACGGCGGCGTTCTCACTGCAGAATGGATGTGCAACATTTACAACGACCTTAACAAAAAATACTTCGGCCCTGCCCTTGCAGACGACGAATATATCAGATACGAATGGGCAAGAATCCCTCACTTCTACAGAGCTTTCTACGTTTACCAGTACGCTACAGGCTACTCTGCAGCAACTGCAATATCCAAGAAAATCTTGGAAGAAGGCACACCTGCCCGCGATAACTACATCGAATTCCTCAAGAGCGGTTCCTCAGACTACCCTGTAGAACTCCTCAAAATCGCAGGCGTTGACATGTCCAGCCCTGAGCCTATCAGAATGGCTATGGAAACTTTCAAAAACCTGGTTGAAGAACTGGAAAAATTGTTGTAGTATCAACATGACAGAATAATTTGCACTTTTCCCTACGGAGGACAAAACATTGGAAAATAAAAAGGTTTTTATCCACGCAAATACAACTGAAATGTCTAAAAAAATCGAAGCTAAGCTTAGAAGCAAACTTGTCAAATCCGGACTGCGGGTTTACGAAGATCTTGATGCTGATACTGAGCTGATAATCTGTGTCGGCGGTGACGGCACCCTTCTTTATATGCTTCACGAAAATGATTTTCCTGAAACTCCTATCGTCGGCGTGAATACAGGGCATCTAGGATTTTTCCAGGAAATCCTGCCCGAAAAAATCGATGATTTTATATTCAATTACAATCAGGGCAACTATGAAATTCAGGCATATTATACTGCTTTTGCAACGGTTGTTACTGATCATGGAACTTTCACCCACACTGCACTTAATGAAATCGCAGTCAAGGGTGAACCTACATATCCGGTAAACCTGAATATTTCCATCAACGAATCCTTTATTGAACGATTCAGTGGAGACGGAATCTGTGTGGCTACCCCTGCCGGCAGTACAGGATACAACTACTCCCTTGGAGGAAGCATTGTTGACCCTCGTCTCAATCTGCTTCAGGTAACTCCTATTGCACCAATGAACAGTATTGCATATCGTTCATTCACATCAAGTATTCTCCTTCCGGACAATGACAAACTTATGGTTCTGCCATGTGATGATACAGACCGCAGACTTACTGTAATTTTTGATGGCAGGCTTTCAGAATATGATGATGTAATATCCATAACTATCGGCCTTTCAGACCGTAAAGTAAATCTTGTACGTTTTGATAATGCTGATTTCTGGGAAAAAGTAAAAGGCAAATTCCTTTAAAACTGAGGTTTAAATAATGACAGAATTCAAATATACAGTTAAAGATACAGACAGGGAGCTCTCCATCAAAGAGCTCCTTTCCCGTAATTTCGGATTTTCCAGTCGCTTTATGACCAAGCTGAAACAGAACAGGCTGATTTACCTCAACGGCGAAAACATGCCCGGCTGGGTTACTCCTTCTCCAGGCGACGTAATCACAGTAAATACACCTGATGAAACCAGTGATTTTCCACCTGAAGATATTCCTGTTCATGTGGTTTATGAAGACAATGACTTGCTGGTAATCAACAAGCAGCCCGGTTTGGTTGTACATCCTACCAAAGGCAAACCTTGCCACACCATGGCCAACGGTATCATGAAAAAAATGCTGGATGATGGTGAAAACTACAAAATACGTTTTGTCAACCGCCTTGATATGAACACTTCCGGTCTTCTCATCGTTGCAAAAAACAGCCACGCACAGAACGACCTGACCAAACAGATGAAGTCAGACCACATCCAGAAAAAATACAAGGCCATCGTTGACGGTGTAATCGCAGAAGACAGCGGCACCATCGACCTTCCTCTCGGCCGTCCTGACCCTGACGAAGTTGAACGCTGGGTTCTTCCTGTTGAAGACGGCGGATATCCTTCAGTGACTCACTTCCGCGTCCTTGAGCGCTATCCTGCCCACACGCTGGTAGAACTTCAGCTTGAAACGGGCCGCACTCACCAGATACGTGTACATCTGGCTTATAACGGTCATCCGATTATCGGAGATCACCTGTACTGCAACGGTGACCCTTTCGAGTACCGCAGAATTCACGGTGACCCGCGTCCTCCTCTTGACGGTACCAAAGGCCCACGCATGGAAACCAACCCTGAAATCGTATCGCCTTACATAGACCGCCAGGCCCTCCACGCTTTTTCACTTACCTTCACCCACCCGGTAACCGGCGAAACACTTCATCTTGAAGCACCGCTGCCGGAGGATATGGAAAAAGCTATCAAAAAAATACGTTAGAAATTAAAAGCTGCCAAGCCGATTATCCAGCCTGGCAGTATTTTTATTTTTTGTTCAGATACTCCTGCACTCTCTCTCCGTCTGTTGCAAACTCCACGAAAGTAGTTCCACGCTTTACATAAGCATCAGAACCGCAGCCTGCCAGGATAACAACACAGTTGTCCATTTCTTCAGCAGTTTCAAGTGCCGCGCGCACCGCCTGGTCACGGTCTGTGATGATGCGGGCTTTTTCTTTATGTGCTACATTTTCAAGAATGTCATTGCATATTTTGTTTACGTCTTCCTTACCCGGGTCACGTTCAGTAATTACAATAAAATCAGCGTTTGCATCGGCAATTTCTCCTGCCTCCTTACGGCGGTTGAATGCCTTGTCCCCTACGCATCCGAAGAGGAATCCTACCTTACGGTCAGGATAATGATGATGCACATAATCAAAAATTGCCTGATAGCTCATCTTGTTGTGAGCGCAGTCAACGATTACATCAACAGCCTTGCCCGGAATCTGATAAAGCTCCATTCGACCGGCTACTTTAACAGTTTCAAGCCCCTCTTTAATTATATGACGGGGCACACCCAGTTCAGTTGCTGCAGCTATTGCCATCAGCGCATTGTACGCATTATATTCTCCGCCGATATTGATGGTGAAAACATCCTCTTCTCCGTAAATACTTGCTGTAAGAATGATTTTTCCGGGAATTTCGTCCACTTTTATGCCACGTATATCGGCAGACTCATCAAAGCCGAATTTAACAATTTTCTGACAGTTTGCGGCAGCAGCCTCAAGAACACGGCCACAGTATTCAGAATCCATGTCCACATTGACGCAGGCAACCTTACTCTGCTCAAAAATTCTCAGTTTGGAAGTAAAATAGTCCTCCATATCACTGTGCTCCGCATCAGAAATATGGTCCTCGGATATATTCAGGAATCCACAGACTTCAAACTTAAGGTCCAGAGTTCTGTCGTATTTAAGTCCCTGCGATGAAACTTCCATGGTAAGGTATTTGCAGTCATTGCGGACACAGCCGTCCAGAATTCTGTGAAGCTCAATAGTTTCAGGAGTTGTAAGCTTGCGGGCTTTTTCTTTATGTTCACCGTCGTAAGTATAAATCCCCGATGAAAAGCCGGTTTCACGGCTGCAGTGTGCGTCCAGGATTGATTTTATCATTGTGGCTGTGGTCGATTTGCCTTTGGTACCTGTCAAACCGATAATTTTAAGGCCCTCATCCCAGCTGCGGTCAAAATACATAGCAGAAATTCTGGAAATTGCCCTTCGCATATCATTTACAATGATAAACGGAATTTCCGGTCCCATTTCCATGTCACGTTCAGCAACATATCCGCATGCACCTTTTGAAAGAGCATCTTCAAGGTACTGAGGTCTGAAATTTGCTCCTTTGCAGATAAACAATGTACCTTCTTTTACAAGCATGGAATTATATGAAATATCTTTTACCTGAGCCGGGAACAGCCCGCCATGCCCTGCCAGCAGGCCTTCATTCTCCAGCATCACTTTATATTCATTTAAAGTTTTAATCTTCATAATGTATCTCCGTTTTACATATTTACTTTTCTATGATACCACATTTTGGACAGTTGATACAGTAAAAAATTACTTTCCTTTCAGCTCTTCAAAAAGATTGTCGGCAAGAGCATTAACCTGTGTAAAATTCATATTCGGAATATACATGCTCTCTACTTTTAGGTGTGCTTCCTTGGCATTTGCAAGTGACTTGATTGCTTTTCCAAGCAGAATATCAAATTCATCCTTCAGCGATTCAATCAGTTCAGAATCAGCCTGCAGATCCATTACATTCATATAATCACTGACATCAATTAAGGTTATTTCCTGCTGGCTGTCATCATCCCTGATTATTTCCCAAGGTTCAATATCATGATATCTGTTGACTGTTATAAATGCAAGACTCAGCTGAGGTACAATCAGATGGTCTATTTTTTCATCAGGTCCTACAGGGCAATAAAAAGCTTCTGTTTCAAACCCGCGGTAAACAGCACCTTCTCTCAGAATCTCCATAAAA
>JAFQHT010000075.1 GCA_017397825.1 Bacillota bacterium
GTGGGTATTTCTCCACATGTAACTTGCAATAAAAGTATGGCTGGACGACTGGTAATCATATCCGTTAAAATACTCGTCCAGCAGTTTCCTGTCCTGCTCTGTCAAATCATCAAAATTCTTTTCAAAAATCATTTGTAAATATCCCTTTACTAATCTTCTGTTATTTTACAATTTTGGAAATTGCCTTGAATTCAGGTGCATATGAACCACCGAGGAGTTCGTAAAGCACACTTTCATAGTTTGTAATAACTGCTCCGGCATTTTCCATTCTTCTCAGTGCAAGGTCTCTGTTTGCTGCAGTTCTTGATGCCACGCAGTCAGCCACTATGAAAACTGTATAACCTCTTTCGAGAAGGTCCTTGGTTGTCTGTTCCACACAGATATGAGTTTCTGTACCAGTTACGAGTACAGTTCTGCGGCCTGCGGCCTCAAAAGCTTCAACGAATTCAGGGCATCCGAATGCACTGAAAGAAGTTTTCTCAAAGTATGCGGAATCTCCGATTGCTTCGGCTACCGGTGG
Source organism: Bacillota bacterium (assembly GCA_017397825.1). Lineage (GTDB taxonomy): Bacteria > Bacillota > Clostridia > Peptostreptococcales > Anaerovoracaceae > SUG1106. Next base: position 521 of record JAFQHT010000075.1, read on the forward strand.
AATAGTCATTCCAAGTCCTTTAGTGTACTGCTGTGTAACGACAACAGGAATGCCCATTTCTTTAAGGCCTTTTGTAAGCCTTGTCATTGAATCAGTAACAGCTTCTGTTTCATACATTGCCTGCATCAGTTTTTCCTGAAAGTCAACTGCAACAATAATAGTGTCTTCTCTTTTTAATCTTTTCACTGTCATTTCAGTTCAATCTCCCATCCTTTAATTTTTTCAAGACCTTCATAATCATTGAGATCATATTTTATCATTGAAATTGTTCCGTACCCCTGCCGGATCAGCAGTGTGTCTGCATCTCCTGCTTCATCTTCATGAAACACAGGTGTTCCCGTATAGCGGTATGTTACCGAGTCCTCAGTTTCTTCCAGCACATCAAACCATTCATCATATGTTACAACTCCCAGACGTGCAGGGCGGATTCCCTTTACTTCTTCTTCCGGGATATCAGGTGTGTTTATACTGATTACTCTGCCCTGACCTGCTGTCTTAAGTGCCATAGGAAAAACTGCCGCAGCCGCCTTGCAGCAGGCCTCAAAATAAACCGGTGTGTGACTGTTCACTGACATTGCCACCGCAGGAATTCCAAGGAAAGCACCTTCTGCCGCCGCTGATACAGTTCCTGAATAAACTGTATCTCCGCCCAGATTGCCTCCGTGGTTAATTCCTGAATATATTATATCCACCTTCAGGCCTTTGCGCTGAAGCAGGTCCATACCAAGCTTCACACTGTCAGCAGGCGTTCCGTCAACTTTATAGGCTTCCTTTGCCCCTTCAAACTCTGCACGGCTTACTTTTACAGGTCTTGAAATACTGAGCGCATGGCTGTTTGCACTTCTCTGTCCGTCAGGTGCAAAAACATACACATCGCCCAGTTCCTTCAGGGCGCCGACCAGGCGTCTGATACCTTCAGCCTGAATACCATCATCGTTTGCCACAAGTATATTCATTAATCTATATCCATTACCTTTCCTATTGAATCATTTATTACCAGGTCAGCTCTTGAATCATAAGGAGTTGCCTGTTTATTGATAAGCACTAAATTATTACCACTGAAATAGCGTATTAAACCTGCCGCAGGATATACTACAAGTGACGTGCCGCCTATAATAAGTGTGTCTGCTTCCTGTATTGCGCGGACTGCACCCATCATGCAGTTATCGTCCAGAGCCTCTTCATAAAGCACTACGTCAGGCTTTACCACTCCGCCGCACTTGCTGCATTTAGGAATCCCATTTTCACAGTGAGTTTCATCCATAATATAGTCCAGATCATGGAACTGACCGCACTTCATACAGTAATTTCTCAGCACACTGCCGTGGAGCTCAAAAACATTTTTGCTTCCTGCCTTCTGGTGGAGCCCGTCAATGTTCTGAGTAACCACTGCTTTCAGCTTGCCCTGCTGCTCCAGATGTGCAAGGGCCCTGTGAGCACGGTTAGGTTCAGCCTCTGTATAAATCAGATTCTTTTTATAGTAATCATAAAAAGTTTCCATATGTCTTACGAAGAATGTATGAGAAAGCATTTCCTCAGGGCTGTGACCGTATTGGCGCTGCGCATTATAAAGGCCGCTTTCCGAACGGAAATCCGGAATATTACTTTCAGTGGAAACTCCTGCTCCGCCAAAGAATACAATATTATTACTTTTGTCAATTATTTCTTTAAGCCTGATATCCATACTCTGCCTCCTCTGCATTTTTCTTGCCTCTATTATACCATTTATGTTACAATTTTGGTAGTCAAATGGCAAAGGGATTTTTGAAAAAAACTAATCGGATACATACGAACAATGGGGGATTTAATCATGAAAAGCCAAAAAAAAGATAATAAAAAAACTGCTCTGGTTCTTTCGGGAGGCGGCAGCCGCGGTGCTTATGAAGCCGGTGCCTGTCAGGCTCTCGCAGAACTGGGCATTGATATCGACATAATCACCGGCACTTCAGTAGGCGCAATCAACGCTGCCATGATGACCCAGGACGAACTGGAACTGGCTACTAAACTGTGGAAAGAAATGGAGACTCACATGGTCTTTGATGTTCCTGAAGGCAGCCAGCCTTTTGATTATGCCCGTGAAATAGTTTTCAATCATGGTGCTGGCACATCAGGTCTCAAGGCTCTGATGGATAAATATATTGACGAAAACAAAATCAGAAATTCAAAGCTGGATATGGGTATTACTGCAGTATCTCTTCCTGATTTCAAACCGCACTTTCTTTTTATGGAAGATATTCCTGAAGGCAAAGTCATCGACTACATCATGGCCAGTGCTTCTGCCTTTCCGGCAATCCACAGCTACCCTATAGACGGTACGGAGTTCATCGATGGCGGCTATGCGGACGGTATCCCTGTGGATATGGCCGTAAAGCGGGGTGCAACTCAGGTTATAGTTGTCAATCTGCGCGGTTTCGGAAAAATCAACCAGGACGCTATAAAAAACGCACCGGATATGATTTGGATTGAGTCTCCATGGGACCTTGGATTCCAGTTTGTCTTCGACCTTGACAACACACGGCTTCTTCTCAGGCTGGGATATCTGGACACTATGAAAGCCTACGGCGTGCTGGACGGTGGATACTATGCTTTTGCACGTGGTGCCTTCGATAAAATTACCACTAAAATGGCTGATGCCTGTGCTAAAGTCTTCGACATGGATCCTACCCTTATTTACACCAGAGACATTTTTATGGAGAAACTGTCAGCAGCTCTTAAAGCATCCCAGAAAGATGCAGAAGAGGCTCTTGCCCGTCATAAAAAAACGCCTTTCATACTCATGGAGGCCAAGGATGTGCTTAAAGATATCAAAAGTGTTGCAAGCGACAACGTGGTCACTTTCCTGATTGCTTACAACCTGAAGGAAAAAGGTGAAAAAAGTCCTTTCCTGTCCCGGGCTGCTCACAGACTCATGCCGGAACCCATTCTGGCCGCAAGATTCCTGGTTAAATATAATCTTTTATAAGAATGCTATAATAAAACCATTTGTTTACAAAATTTATTATAGAAAAATTTTTTCCATATGGTATAATATCATTGCAGGTTATGCTTTTCTGTCTTATTTTTCAAGAGACAGCGGCAAAACTGATTGCTTTATTGCACATTTACATGTCAATGTGTATTAAAAAATACATTTTCTGATAGTAAACCCTTGAAAAATGTGGTTTTACGGTTGGCACGTAAATTGCTTTAATTATAATTATCAATAAATATGATAAAATTTTTGGAGGTACAAAAAAATGGCTGATTTATCAAATAAGAGAATAATCTCTGTTGCTATCACAGGTGCATGGCCTACAAGAAAAGACAACCCTGCACTTCCTATCACACCACAGGAAATCGCTGACAGCGTATACGAAAGCTGGAAAGCAGGCGCTGCAATCGCTCATATCCACGTTCGTAACGATGATGGTACTCCTTGCACAGAATTCGAAAGATACAAAGAAACTATCGAAGCAATCCGTGCTTACAAGGACTGCGATATCTGCCTCAACATCACAAGCTCCGGTGGTTCTTTAGGTATCGACGATGGTAACACTTCCGCTCAGGACGAAAGCAGAATCAAACCACTCCGCGAATTACTTCCTGAAATGTGTTCCTATGACTGCGGTACACTTAACTGGATGGATAAGACTATCTTCGAAAACCACCCACGTTTCCTCGAAAAATTAGGTGAATTCTGTAACGAATACAAAGTTAAGCCAGAAGTAGAAATCTTCGACGCTGGTATGATGTACACAGCTATGCGTTATGTAAAGAGAGGAATCCTTCAGGCTCCAGTTCACTTCCAGTTAATCATGGGCGCTGCTGGTGGTACTACTGCTACAGTTGAAAACCTTGTTTACCTGAAGAGCATCATGCCTGAAAACTGCACTTGGGGTGCTGCTGGTCTTGGTAAGGCTCACGTTCCTATCATGATGGCTACAATCGCTATGGGCGGACACCTTCGTGTTGGTCTTGAAGACAACGTATTCTACCACAAGGGTCAGCTTGCAGAAGGCAATGGTCAGTTAGTTGCAAGAGCTGCCCGTCTCATCAGAGAAGCTGGTCTTGAAGTTGCTACACCTGCTGAAGCAAGAGAAATCTTAGGATTAACAAGACACGTTGAATAATTGATTACATAAAAAACTGCAGCCCGCGGGCTGCAGTTTTTGCTTTATAACGGAGGTACAATATGGCTGATTTATCAAACAAAAGAATAATTTCTGTAGCAATTACCGGTGCATGGCCTACAAGAGAAGACAATCCTAATCTGCCCGTAACCCCTCAGGAAATCGCTGACAGTGTATACGAAAGCTGGAAAGCCGGCGCATCCATTGCGCATATTCATGTACGCAATGATGATGGAACCCCTTCAACTTCTTTTGAAAGGTATAAAGAAACAATCGAAGCAATCCGCGCTTACAAGGACTGCGACATATGCCTCAACATCACAAGTTCCGGCGGTACCCTTGGCTCTTTTACTGAAGATGTAGACGAGCAGCGAATCAAGCCCGTCCGTGAACTGATGCCTGAAATGACTTCATATGACTGTGGTACCATGAACTGGCAGGACCGTACAATCATGGAAAATCACCCGCGTTTCCTCGAAAAACTGGGAAAAATGTGCATAGAATATAATATAAAGCCTGAAATTGAGGTTTTTGACTCCGGTATGCTTTATACAGCGCTGCGTTATGTAAAAAGAGGAATTCTTCAGGAACCGTGCCACTTCCAGCTCATTATGGGCCCGGCAGGAGGAACTACCGCAACAGTTGAAAACCTTGTTTATCTGAAAAGCCTTCTCCCTGAAAACTGCACTTGGTCTGCTGCAGGCATCGGAAAAGGGCACATTCCTATTATGTACACTACAATCGCTATGGGCGGACACCTTCGAGTTGATCTTGAAGACAACGTATACTACCACAAAGGTGTTCTTGCAGAAAGCAATGGTCAGTTAGTTGCGAGAGCTGCCCGCCTCATCGAAGAAGCCGGCCTTGAAGTTGCCACCCCTGCCGAAGCAAGAGAAATCTTAGGATTAACAAGACACGTTGAATAATTTATTGTATCAAAACATACAAAAAAGTCCGTCACAGCTGGCGGCCTTCTTTATGTCTTTATTTATTCTTACTTAATTTCGTCCAGTCTGTACGCAAAATATTTTTTTGCAGGTGTTTTATAAAGGGCCGCTGCCAGGGATGATGCCAGCACCATGCCCACAACAAACTGTCCGATGTTGGCCGGTACTCCCAGAATACCTGCCGCCATATTCCCCGCAAAGAATCCGTCTGCAATGCAGTAGCCTGCCACCATCATAATGCCCCCCAGCATCATTCCAATAAGTTCGGCTGCCGGAATTCCTGCAATCTTCACAGTTAATCTTTCTTTTTTCTCCATGGCTTCTATGAAAGTACCCATGACGAAGGCCATAAGGCCTTTGATTACAAAAGTCCACGGTGCATACATTGCATAACCTGCCAGCACATCTGCCATGGCGGAGCCCAGAGCAGCTGCAATACATCCGTTTTTTCTGCCCAGAACCAGCACTCCCAGAAAAATCATTGTGTCCCCCAGATGTACGTATCCCTGAGTAAGTGGCACCGGAATTTTAAATACTGCCGTTGACAGCAGGATCAGTCCCAAAATCAATGCGGTCATAACCATGCTGTCAATTCTGTTAGTTTTTTTCATTTATATCAAACCCTCCTTCTGAACTGTATATCATCTTGATTATTATTTTCACAAGTATTATAATACTACCAAAGTGTTATGTTTAAAATACGCAATAATAAATATTTTTAGCAGTACAGTCTGGAGGGATTAACTAAATGAAACCGATTATTCTGGATTTAAATAACAGTGATAAAGAATTTTTATATATACAGTTATACGAAGCAATCAGAGACGACATCCTCAGCGGCGCAATGTCTGCCGGAGAAAAGCTCCCTTCCCTGAGGAGCCTTTCTTCAGAACTTGGAATCAGTGTCACCACCACCGGGCAGGCATATGACCAGCTTCTGGTTGAAGGTTATATATTCAGCAAACCGCAGTCCGGCTATTATGTGGCTCAGGTAAACTCAGGAAAGGACTCCCCATCTGACAGATCACCACGTGCCGCCGAAAAACTCATTGATTATACCGTTGAAGAACCGGACTATCTCTACGATCTGAACTGTTTTGACTTCGGAAAATGGAAAAAATGCGCAGCAAAAGTTTTCAACGATTATTCAAGACTTCTTCTTTTTGAAAGTGACCCTCAGGGAGAGCCTGCCCTGCGATACGAAATTTCCAGATACATTTACCGGTTCCGTGGTGTGAATGCGCATCCGGACAATATCGTAATTGGTGCCGGTACCCAGCAGATTACCAGTCACCTTTCAAGAATCCTTACGAAAATGGATATCCACCATGTTTCTCTTGAAGCTCCCGGCTACCTGCCCGTACAGAGCATGTTCCGTGATGGTGGTTTTACTGTGTCCCACATTCCTGTTGCCAGCGACGGAATTGATATCGGCCGGCTGCCCACCAATATTTCTTCGGCAGTTTACGTCAGTCCGTCCAACCAGTTCCCCACCGGTGCCGTTATGCCGGCAGGACGCAGATATCAGTTGCTGGACTGGGCCAACGCCAATAACAGTATCATCATCGAGGATGACTACGACAGCGAACTCCGCTACTTCGGAAAACCGGTGCCCGCCATGCAGGGCCTTGACAAAAATAACCGGGTAGTGTACCTTGGTTCTTTCTCCTCCACACTGTTTCCGGCTGTGAAAATATCCTACATGGTACTTCCGGACGAAATGGCGGAGATTTTCCGCAGCATCAAAAGCCAGTACACCCAGACCTGTTCCAAGTCCGAGCAGCTGACACTGGCCCTCTTCATGGAAGAAGGTCATTATTATACAGGCATACGCAAGCTCAGAAGCCTCTATTCCCAGAAGCTGCAGGCTGCAGTTTCTGCGTTCACAAAACATGGCGGCGATATGGTCCGTGCTCTGGATACGCAGTCCGGCATCAACCTTACTCTCAAAGTACGTTCACGGAAACCCGCAGAAGAGCTCTGCTCCGATGCCCGCGCTCTGGGTCTCCACATGGTGCCTCTTTCTGACATCACTGACCAGGAAACAAGCGCGCTGATTTTTTACTATAATCAGGTTCCTCTGGAAAAAATAAACGACCTGATAAAACAGGTCGTTGAAAACTGGATATTTACTTGTTAAGCAGGAAGCCCGTCTCTGTGCTGGTCATTTCCACATTGCCATCCACATCCACAAAAATAGCTTCAAAACCATCAAGGCCGCGGACCAGTTCCAGGCCTTTTTCCATGCCCAGTGCAAGGCAGGTTGTACTCAGACCATCACAGTCTGCCGAATTTCCGCGGTCTGAAATTATTGTCACAGAAAGCACATCGGTTTCCACAGGGTAGCCGGTCTCAGGGTCAAGGATATGGTGGTATTTCACACCATCCACCTCGAAATACCTTTCGTAAGTTCCGGAAGTTACAACAGTCTTATCGCTGCACGGAAGCAGGCCAAGCAGGTTGCCTGTGCCGGATGTAGGGTCAGTAATTCCGATGTTGAAAGGGGTCGTCTCTTCAGGGTCAGTCCCGTTTCCGCAGATGTGGCTGCGGGATTTGGCGCCTATTACAACGATATTGCCTCCAAGATCCACCACGCCGCTGGTGACTCCGCGTCTTTCAAGGTAAGAAGCAACTTTGTCGGCAATATAGCCTTTGGCGATACCACCGAGGTTGATTTCTGTCTCCGGATCGGTGAGTTTTACACTGTTTCCGTCCACTTTTACATTCTTGTAATCAACGTGGCTCACAGCCTCATCAAGAGCCTCCTGAGACGGTATCTGACCGCCTTCATGGCCTGTTTCAAGGTTATCATGGAAGTCCCACAGGTCAGTAGCTTTGCCTATTGTTATATCGAATGCACCACCGCTGAGCTGACCGTAATAAAGGCCTTTCTCAATAATTTCAACAGCCTCGTCGCTGACTTCAACGGGCTTGCCGCCTGCTGCATTGATGCGGGAAATATGGCTGGTTTCAATAGTTTTGCTCAGATGCTGTTCATAATCGCTGCAAAGCAGGAAAGCATCGGTTATGAGCTGGAGCACATGAAGCTCAAAGTCATCATCGCTCATGGCCGCCAGACTTCCGTCCGGATCTTCCATTCCATAAACCGTCACACTGCAGACAGTGTCTAGATAAAAACCTGTTTTTCCGATACCGCGATTGTTATTTTCACCGTTGGAGCCGCAGGCCGTTTGTGGTATAATTAAAGCTGCAATGAGCATAAGAGCAAGAAATGCCTTTTTTGCAGAAAATTTTTTCATGGGTAAATAACCTTTCTTAAGGAGTTTTTATGATAAAAAAAGCTGATATTGTATTATTCATATTGATTGTGGTCTTCGGCGGGCTCATTTCATGGTGGTCCCTTGCCGGCAGCATTGCAGGAGAAAAAGTCCTGATTACTGCTGACGGCCGTGATTACGGGGTCTATTCCCTTGCAGAAGACCAGACCATCGACGTTACAATTGATGGTCACACAAACCATATTACCATAAAAGACGGTACAGTTTCAATGACTTATTCAACCTGTAAAAATCAGGTCTGTGTAAATACAGGCGCTATTTCACAGACAAAAGATGCCATCGTGTGCCTTCCTAACAAGGTAGTCGTTGAAATCGTCGGTTCAGGCAAAGGAGGCGCGGCAGATGTCATCTCAGGTTAGAAAAAATAATAGAAGCCGCAGCAGTAACCACGTCAGAAAGCTTGCTTTCAGCGCCATGTTTGCTGCCCTTGCACTTATCTTTTCCTATGTGGAAGTGCTTATTCCTGTGCCGGTACCGATCCCGGGGGTAAAACTGGGTATCGCCAATCTTGTAATACTCATAGCAATTTACAGGCTGGGATTCAGATATGCCTTTACCATAAACTGCGTAAGAATCGTGGCATCCGGCCTGCTGTTCAGCGGTGTTTTTGGCATGATTTATTCCTTTGCAGGAGGCATACTGAGTATTATTATCATGTACCTGCTGTATCGCACGAAGCTTTTCAGCATGGTCGGTGTAAGTATGGCCGGAGGGGTGGCCCACAATCTGGGTCAGCTGGCTACAGCCTGCCTTATCGTCTCTAATATAAAACTAATGAGCTACTTCGCTGTGCTGCTTTTCAGCGGACTTATCAGCGGTATTCTCATAGGAATTCTGGCTTATCACATAGAAAAACGCTTACCAAAAGATATTAACTGACCCGCAGGAGGAAAACCCATGAAAATCGAAAGAGTATGGCAGATATACTTCAGTGCCACCGGCACCACAGAAAAAATCGTAAAAACTATCACTGGAGAAATCGCTGCGTCCGCAGGACTTGAAGTCTTAACCTATGACTTCACCCTGCCCGCCGCCCGGGAAAGCTTTCCCGGCCTGGGCCCTGCCGACATAGCGGTCATCGGCCTGCCAACCTATGCCGGCAGGCTGCCCAACCTGATGCTGCCGTATCTTCAGAGCATCAGGGGCGGCGGAGCACTTGCAGTGCCTGTAGTGACTTTCGGCAACAGAGCCTTTGATAATTCCCTTATAGAACTCCGGAACATACTTGAAATGCAGGATTTCCATACCATCGCGGGAGGAGCCTTTTCATGCGAGCACTCTTTCTCCTACGATCTGGGAGCAGGAAGACCCGATGCTGACGACCTTGCTGAAGCTGCGGATTTTGGCCGCAGTATTGCAAAAAAGCTTCAGGAAATCTGTGAATCCGGCATAATTCCCCAGCCTGTACAGGTTGACGGAGATCCAGAAGCGGGCTATTATCAGCCACGTGACCGCAAAGGCGTTTTTATCGACATCCGCAAGGTCAAACCTCTCACCGACCCGAACAAGTGTGTTGACTGCGGTCTCTGTGCCCGCACTTGCCCTATGGGAGCAATTGACCCGTCCGATGTTTCCAACGTTCCCGGCAAGTGCATCAAATGCTGCTCCTGCTATAAAAAATGTCCGACAGGAGCCAAGTATTTCGAAGATTCAGGGTACCTTTATCACAAGGAAGAACTGGAGGCAATGTACGGAGTACGCCGTGCCGAAAACAAAGTTTTTTTATAGTCTGCAGCCCCTCCCATGTATTCCATTCACAAAAATGCATACTTATAATTTTGCGAAAATTGTTTTTTAACACAAATAAAATATTTTTTCTTTTTGTCTATTGACAAATTTTCTTTTGTGAGTTATATTAAGGTCAAGATAATTACTTCTCCTTTTAGAAATATTACCCATAATTACATAACTCTTTTTAATGCACCATTATATATCCTTATATAGTGGTTCATTTTTTTGTCCGAAACTTCTTGACATAAGTCTCCTACAAGTGTAGTATATTCCAAAAGAGGGTTACTACATTTGTAGGAGGTGTTTTTATGTATAAATTAACTGATGCAGAATGGACTGTTATGGAAGCTCTCTGGACAGGCAGTGATGTCCTCGGTACAATCGTTGACGCACTTAAGCCTTCCACAGGCTGGAGCCGTAATACAGTTCACACATATCTTACAAGAATGGAAGCAAAAGGCATGGTTGCCATCGACCGCAGCCATGAACCTCATACCTACACGGCTCAGCTCAGCAGGGAGGACTGTGCCCGCCATGAACGCACTACTCTCCTCAATAAGGTCTACGGCGGTGCTGCAGGCGACATGCTCGTTGCCTTTCTTAAAGAAAGCAAAATCACGTCTGAGGAACGTGACCGCCTGAAAAAACTTCTTGATGAAATGGAGGTGTAGCCGGTGTCCAACATCTGGGAATTTTTGCTTATGACGCTGACCGGTTCCCTGGCAGCACTTATTATAATCATTATCAAAGCGCTTCTTGTGGATAAACTTTCTCCGAGATGGCAATACGGTATCTGGGGTCTGCTGGCACTGCGTCTGCTGCTTCCTGTGGCTGTCTCCGGCCGTTACATACTTGCACCTTTTCCTCTTCTCACGGAAACGTTGAAATTCACAGTGGAAAAGAACCTTGATTCTGCTTATTCTGCGGCGTTTGAGCCCATCGGCAGCCCCTGGTTTCTTCCTCTGATAAACGGACATCCCGTGAGCATTACAGACTGGCTGTTTGCAGTATATGTTGCCGGAATAATTATCTTCATCGCAGGCTCCCTCATTTCATATATACGCCTTCGCCTGATGCTACGCAGAGGCAGCGTTCCTGCAGCAGATATTCAGCAGACCATCAGCCAGGTATGTGAAAAACACGCCCTTAAAGCCTGTCCTGCTGTGGAATTGGACGGCCTCACATCAGCCTTTGTATGCGGTATTTTCAGGCCTGTTCTCGTTCTCCCTGCAGGAAATGTAACCGACGAAAAAGTCATTCTCCACGAACTGCTCCACCTGAAGCACAAAGACGCTCTTCAAAGCGTTTTCTGGACGTTGTTCCGTGCACTTCACTGGTGCAATCCTTTTATGCACTATATTTTCAACCAGATAGGCAATGATATGGAAGCCCTTTGTGACCAGCGTGTACTGGAAAATCTTGAAGGCGAAGAACGGCGCGATTACGGTCAGATTCTGCTTTCCATGGTCAATGAAAAATATCCCCGTGCAGCAGGAACAACATCCATTTCCAACGGCGGAAAAAATATTGCTCACAGAATCGAATGTATCACCCGTTTCAAAAAATACCCCCGCGGCATGGCCCTGGTCTCCGTGTGTATTGCAGTAATGCTTATTCAACCCATGTTTATAGGAACCACTGCCGCCGGTCTTCAGAGGGCAGACCTGAGTCCGTCCACAAACGATGATATAAATCTTTACAGCAATATGTCTGCACTGCGGTTAAACCGGTGCACCACCATGGCCGGCGCCATCGACACCTACGTAAAGGGGCTGGTTACAGAAAACGGCCTGTATATTGCCGCAGCATCCCCTCTTTCCTCACAGGAAGAACTTATGAACCAGATGCTGGCCAGCAAAGCTGACGGCTGGATATACACCCACCTTGAAAACGGTCTCAACGGCGAGCCTGCTCAGACTTATTCGGACTTTGCCACACCTTTCAGCAACGGTTACTATTCAGTTTACAATCTGAAAAGAGTAAGTGAAGGCAGCAGTCTGCACACAGGAGAGCTTGCCATTTATATGGAATATTACCGCCACACCGAAGAAGAAATTGCGCAGGGCATGCCTGTTTACTACGAAGATCCTGAAACCGGCGGCTGGCTTCCTGCTGTGGCCCTTTACCACATAACCCTTGATACAGAAGGTAAACACTGGGTTGTCGCAGACTGCAGCGAGCCGGAAATCATCATTGCAGAAACCATCAGTTCCGTATCCAATCTGGCAGTATACGATGCTCTCGAACCGGTGGCGGTTTACAAAGGCACAGGTCTTCACGGCAATATAACGGCTCCTCTTTTCACAGAGTTTTTTGTGAAGCAGCCGGAATCCGGTCAGCAGAATTCAGACTTTGGCTTCTGGGGCACTGCCGGTTTCAACACTACCCCTTATACCAACGCACAATTTGAAAAAGTTGATATGAGCTATCTTGTCACTTATGATTTTACCGGTTCTGAAGAAGACCTGGAAAAAATATATTACGTTACGCTGGAAAGCATGATCTGCGACAGCGAAGAAGATATTCCTGACGGCTCCGGCAGCCTGGACACTTCAGGACCTGTATCTTCAGGTCCGGCGATCAACCAGTCTGGCGGCGGTTCCAGTTCCAGCGGCTGGGGTTACATTGCAGAATCTTTTGAGGAAGGTGAAATCTGGAATGGCACTATTTCGGACCGCAATGTCAATAAATTCCTTACATATAAGACAGAGTTTTCCGACTACTTCAGAACTGATACCATGCCGGAGATTCCTCTCCCTGCTGCCCTTGCCAGCAAGTGCTACATGCCGGGCATGGAAACTGACTTTATAATTTCCAGGGAGGTGAGCAGATAATGAGCGAACCCAGACTTCAGAACCAGCTGGAATATCTGGCCTATAAAATCGGTCACATAGGGTGGGGATACATTTTTATGTACCTGGATGTAAATCTTGGCACTATTGATATTCTTCCATCCTGGGCAGGCTATCTGTTTATTCTTTCGGCACTGCCGGTCCTCTCTGAATATGAAAAATCGGCGGCACTTCTGAGAAATCTTGCTATACTCCTCACAGGCTGGGCAGTCCTTGAATGGGTTATGACCATTTTCGGAATTACATCTGCGGCCGGAAGCATGGGTACATTGATCAATATTGCAGCCACAATTATAGGGGTAGTATCAATATATTTTCACTTTCAGATGCTAACCAATCTTGCAGAAATCGCAGGCCAGCTTGGCCTGGATGAGCGAAAAGAAAGGCTTCTGAAACTCAGGACTGTAAATACCATTCTTCACACAGTTCTGGCCATCTTTTCATCACTTGCTTTCCTGCAGGCATTTATGTGGCTCACCCTCGGTCTGGCGCTGATTAATTTCGTAAATACTCTGCGCATCACCATCTGCCTGTTCGGATTCAAAAGTGACCTTCTCACTACAGAATAGCCTTAATAAACACTATCAAAAAAACTAAAAGCGGTGGCAGATGCCACCGCTTCTTATTTTGATTTTAGAAAGGTAAATCCTTTATTAAGCTTCAGCCTGAGCAGGAGCTTCTGCTGCTGGCGCAGGAGCTACAGCAGGTTTTCTCATTGCTCTCATGTTGATGATTGCGCCTGTTGGACAATCCTTTGCACAAAGTCCGCAGTTCTTGCACTTTTCAGGATCGATGAAAGCAAGGTTGTTTTCAACTGTGATCGCTTCAAACTTACAAGCCTTTTCGCACTTCTTGCATCCGATACAACCGTTGGAGCAAGCTTTTCTTGTCTTAGCACCTGCATCCTTGGAGTTGCACGCAACAACAACCTTGTTCTTTGCAGGAGCAATTCTGATAACCTTGTTAGGGCACTGGTTAGCACACATACCGCAGCCTACGCAGAGTTCTCTTGCTACTACAGCTACGCCGTCGCAAACCTTGATTGCACCGTAAGGACAGATTCTTTCGCAGTCGCCAAGGCCGAGACAGCCGTGGGAACATACATTAACGCCGCCGAACATCTGCTTAGCAGCTACGCAAGTTGAAAGTCCCTGGTATTCCATAAGGCTCTTTGCTGCTTCCTTATTACCATTACACATAACAACTGCTACCTGTGGTTCAGCAGTTCCTGCTTCAACGCCGAGTACTGCAGCAAGAGCAACAGCAAGGTCAGCACCGCCTACAGGACACTTTGCAGTTCCGATTGAAGGATCTGCAGCAAGAGCAGCAGCATAGTCATCACAACCAGCAAATCCGCAGGCACCGCAGTTAGCGCCAGGAAGTTCTGCTCTTAAATTTGCAACAGTTTCATCAACAGGTACGAAGAATACCTTGGATGCGATAGTCAGGATAACTGCCAGGACAAAACCGATGACAACGACTAATAATACTGGTGTTAAAATACTCATTATAATCGCCTCCTTATCCTACTAATCCGCCGAATCCCATGAATGCAAGGGATAACATAGCTGCTGAAACTAATGTAATAGGTACACCCTGGAAGGAAGCTGGAACACTTGTGTTGCCTTCAAGCTTAGTTCTCATACCTGAGAAGATAACCATTGCAAGAAGGAAACCGATTCCGGCACCTGCAGAGTTAACCAGTGATTCAATGTAGTTGTAACCAGCATCGA
>JAFQHT010000076.1 GCA_017397825.1 Bacillota bacterium
CAAAAAAGGATATGGAACAGAAATTTGTCCGCGCATTTTTGAGGAAAGCGGACAAACCGAAAATGTAATGTATGGATTTGTCCGTAATGCACGGGAAAATACCGGCAGGACAACGAAAACCCCCTGTGAAACACGAAAAAAGCGGACAAACCGTGACTGAAAAACCACGATTGTCCGCCTGTGTTTTTTTGCCTATTCGGGCACCCTTAATGCCCGGTGAAATTTAAGTAAACAGCACAATCAATGCAATGACAATCATATGTGCCGGATAGAATGCGTAGAAACCGTACTGGAGTGCTTTGCTGCTGCGGCCTTTCTTACCGTTGTAAAGCCAGATGAGGAGCAGTGAGAAAACTGCAAAACCCTGAGTTGGGAACATGAACTCAGATCCGCCGATGATAATCGGTATGCTGAGGCCTTTGAGGGCGAATATGTTTATGTAAATCATTCCGGCAAGCTGGAAAATCCAGCTGAACTTTGCGCGGTAGCAGAGATAAAACAGTATAATTGTCAGCACACCAAAGCCGCCGTAGTCGGTGAAACCGACAATTGACAGAAGGAGCAGACCGATGATTTTCAGGGTTCCGACAATAAGAGCTTTTATTATTGCGGATCTCGGCACTTCACCTGCTTTTGGGAATGTGTGGAGTTTTTCCAGCTCGTTGATGGCAAGCAGGCCGATGAGCAGGGTGAACATGACATTCTGGTGGAACGGATATATGGGTGATGCTGAGAACATCAGGTTAAAAGGAATTTCCGAAATAAGTCCGAATATGAGCAGGCGCTTGGCGTATCTGCGCACATCTGATGTGTGAAAGAATCCTTCTACAATCTGAAAGGCGAATATAGGAAAGGCCAGACGGCCCAGATAAGTCATCCAGTTGTTGCCGGGAACCACAGTTGCCCACAGATGGTCCATGATCATCAGGGTGCAGGCGATGAATCTGAGTGTATTGGCGTTGATACCGCCGAAAGGTTTTTTATTCCTGAGTGTATTGTTTTCCATAGTAATCCCCCTGTTGTTTGATAGTATTATTTTACCATAAATAGTCTGCATGGGCAATAATAATGGTTTCCAACCAACAGTTGGTTGCCTGCCTGCGCCTGATTTGCTATAATGACGCCAAGAAGGGAAGGATTGGAGGTGTAATTATGGACTACAGGAAGACCGCAGAATTAATACAGTCAGCACGAAAAGAAAAAGGTCTGACGCAGCGTGAGCTCGCCGATCTTCTGGGCGTTACAGACAGGGCCGTTTCCAAGTGGGAGCGGGCAAAGAGCTTTCCTGATGTATCCATGCTGCAGCCCCTTGCAGATGTACTGGACATTTCGGTAACGGAGATTCTTGATGGCGAAAGACGCCCGCAGGATTGTAAAGTAACTGCAGGAGAGGCTGAACAGGCTGCAATCAGGGGGATTGATGCATATGTTAGCCACACACGCAGAAAAAGTAAGCCATTGCTCATAGCCCTTGCAGTTTTGCTGGTTATACTCGCGGCAGTGGGGATTTATGAATACGAAGAATACAGTCAGAGACCGGTTAATTTTCAGGAAGACGAACTGGTTTTTGCAGATATGGTTTACCGCGTCAACAGCAGTGAGGTGTACAGATTTGAACTGCAGGATGTTTTTGGACAGGAATTACGGAATCAGCTCACAGAATTCCTGAGAACCATGCCTCAGGGAAAAGAAGTGTGGAAAGTTCCGGAAGCAAGAGCCATTCTGAAACATGTGGATCTGGAAGGGCTGGCGGCTTTTTATGAGGATTGTTATTACGATTACAGGAATGGTAAATACTATGAAGTTCAGAACCCGGCCATATTTTATCATGCGCTGGCAGGCATATGCGAGAACCTTATAAGTGATGAAACCTACCAGTACACAGGACCTGTACGATGGGAAAATGGCGGAAAATACCTTTCTCTTGAATGTGAGCTGACAGAAAAGCCTATGGAGCTTATCCTCTCACGTTATATTGACAATGTGAATGCGTATGATCCAGCAGTAAGACCTGGGTTCCACAGAAGCTATGTTATAAACAGCATAACCCGCCTGACGCCTGAAGAATATGAAAAAGAGGATGAATACGAATATTGGTTTTCCAAAGAAATTCCTTACAGAGAGATATACTGCTACCGGATATATAAAATGGAAATTACCTTTGTGGACAGTGATCTTTACAGAGGTTCAGGAGCGCAGTTCCCTGAAGGAAAATGGGCCTGCCTTTTTATGGCAGCAAAAAGTAATCCTTATGGTGACTTTGAAATACGCGATGAGTATATCGGAAACCACTGGAGTGCAGAATGAACGGAGCAGGTCTCCGTTCTTTTTCGTTTATGGGCGCTTGCTCTTGACCACCTGCTGAAAGTATGATATAATACCATGGCAAACAAAAATTGTCCTTAGAGAGCTTCGCCTGGCATGGTTTGGGTCCTGCGCAATGGGATGCCGTGAACCTTGTCAGGTCCGGAAGGAAGCAGCAATAAGCGGAAGTTCTTATGTGCCGCAGATTAGCCTTCTCCAACGTCATGCGTGGCTCTTTAAGGGCAATTTTTTACACTGCGTTAAAATGTGAAAAAATGTGGAGGAAACATGTATACCGCATTGTACAGAGCCCAGAGACCTGAAGTTTTCAGCGAAATTCTGGGACAGGAACACATAGTAAAAATACTTAAGCATCAGATTGCAACTGACAGTGTGAACCACGCTTATCTTTTCTGCGGAACACGGGGAACAGGTAAGACCACTACTGCCAGAATCCTTGCCAAGGCTGTAAACTGTCTGGAGGACGGCGACCGCCCTTGCGGCAGATGTGCAAACTGCATGGCAATCAAAGATGGCTCATTTATGGACGTTATTGAAATTGACGCGGCTTCCAACAACGGTGTTGAAAACATCCGTGAACTGAGAGAAAGCGTCAAGTATCCGCCTGCAGTGGGCCGCAAAAAAGTATATATCATCGACGAAGTGCACATGCTTTCCACAGGAGCGTTCAATGCGCTTTTAAAAACTCTGGAAGAACCGCCTGAAAACGTAATTTTCATCCTGGCAACCACAGAGCCGCAGAAACTGCCTGCAACAATCCTTTCCAGATGTATGAGACTGGACTTCAAGAGAGTTCCCCAGAACATCCTTGTTGAGGGTATGGGCAGAATCTGCAGGGACAAGGGTGTGAATATCACTGAAGGCGCCCTTAAACTTCTGGCCAATGCGGCCGACGGTTCAGTCCGTGACGGGCTCAGCATTCTGGACCAGGTTCTTGCCTCAGGCGAAAAGAACGTGGACAGGGAAAAAGTGCTGGAATACATCGGTGCAGCAGGAGAAGATTTTTATATTGACCTTACTGAGCTGGTATCACTTAAAAAAGTTGCGGAAGCTCTGGTTCTGCTGGACGGAGCCCTTGCTGACGGCAAGGACGTAAAGCAGATGATGAAGGACTGGACGTCCCATTACCGCAACCTGCTGATTACCAAGTTCATTAAAAGTCCTGAGGACATTCTCAACATGTCCGCAGAGAATATACAGCGTATTCAGGAACAGAGCCATCACATTTCCCTTGAGGAAATCAATGATGCGATTATCAGACTTTCCAAGACCATCAACGACGCAAGATGGTCCACTCAGCCAAGAATCCTTCTGGAACTGGCAATCGTTGCCATTGCAACTGACCTGGTTGAAGAGGGCACTGCTCCCCGCAGAGAAAGACATATAAGACAGGCAGCGCCTGTAAGTCAGCCTGCAGCTAAGACTCAGGCACCTGCACCACAGGCGGTTTATGAAGAACATGGGCCGGAAGTGGAAGCCGCACCTGCATCTCAGACCGGTACAGCAGCAGTTATGGTTTCAAGCGCTGACAATGATGCACTCTGGCACGAAGTTTTCGAAGAAGGTGAAGATGGGGCAGGAAGTTTTAATCTGATAAGAAACGGTACTGTTCTGGCATGCGTGGATGAAAAGAACTTTACTGTAATTGCCAAGACTGCTTTTGCAAAGAAATTCACTGAGCAGAAGCGTGAAGACATTGAAAAAATCATGGCCCGCAAACTGGGCAGACCTGTG
Organism: Bacillota bacterium; assembly: GCA_017397825.1. Lineage (GTDB taxonomy): Bacteria > Bacillota > Clostridia > Peptostreptococcales > Anaerovoracaceae > SUG1106. The sequence continues at coordinate 4,060 of JAFQHT010000076.1, forward strand.
CGCATGCTTTGCTACGCCGAAGGAGAAAGCATCCCAGGCCAGCCGGCAGCCGCCAAACAGGAAGAAGACCTTGATGCACTGGCAAAACAGGCCAGCGATATTCTGGGCATTGACATAGAATTTGAATAAGTTAATTTTTTCAGTTGAATTAATATAATATGGAGGAAATATAAATGGGCAAAGGTATGAGAGCCGGCAAGAAGCCATCATCCGGTATGGGAGGCATGCAGAAGCAGATGCAGCAGATGCAGGCTATGCAGAGAAAGATGGAAGCTATTCAGGCTGAAATTGAAGAAAAAGAAATCGAAACAACTGCAGGCGGCGGTGCTGTTACAGTTGTTATCAATGGTAAAAAAGAAATCACTAAGCTTGAAATCAAGCCTGAAGTGTGTGATCCTGATGATGTTGAAATGCTCCAGGATTTAATTATCGTTGCAGTAAACGAAGGAATCAGACAGATTGAAGAAATTGCCAATGCTGAAATGGGCAAATTAACAGGCGGTCTTGGAATTCCAGGACTTGGATTCTAAAAAATATGTAAAAAACTCCGGAGAATGTAACTTTTTATGGCTTTCGCCGGAGTTTATATTGTGAGTAAAAAATGAGACAATATCCAAAACCATTAGCAAAGTTAATAAACGAGCTTTCCAAGCTCCCTGGCATCGGTTCCAAATCGGCACAGAGACTTGCTTTCCACATTTTGTCCCTTGAGGACAGAGAAGCAGAGCAGCTGGCAGAGGCAATACTTTCTGCCAAGAAGGAAATGAAGTACTGCTCTGTATGCGGCAATCTGACCGACGAAGACCCTTGCAGCATATGCAGTGACCCTGCAAGACGTGAGGACGTCATCTGCGTGGTTGAGAGTCCGAGGGATGTAATGGCCATGGAACGCATCAAAGAGTTCAATGGTCTGTACCATGTACTTCACGGAGTGATTTCTCCTATGGAAGGAATCGGACCTGAGGACATCAATCTCAAGGCACTGATTCAGCGCCTTCAGGTGAGTGATGTAAAGGAGCTTATCATCGCAACAAATCCTAATATTGAGGGAGAAGCTACAGCAATGTACATTGCCCGCCTGATCAAACCGGCGGGAATCAAAGTTACAAGAATTGCACACGGTATCCCTGTGGGCGGCGACCTTGAGTATGCTGACGAAGTTACTTTGCTTAAATCTCTTGAAGGAAGAAGAGAACTGTAAGACTATACAGAAAGCTTCTTTTCCTTAGCCAGCTTGAGAAGGTATGAGTATCTGGCACGGGCAGCCAGCAGATTATATGAGGCATAATCAACGCCGGTATCATCTGTAAGTTCGTTAAAAAGCTCAGTTGCCCGGTCCAGTTCGCAGCGTGCTGAACGTATTGAGGCAAAGAGCAGATCTTCTTTGGAAGAGTTGTTTTGTCTGAATTTCATATGGCATCCCGCCTTTCTGGGTTATTTAATTCTATTTTATTCCAACCGGACATATTTTATACAAAGCAAGGAGGGAAAAAAATGGGCGCGGAATTGGGCATTTTCCTTACATATGCAGGAATGGTAGTGCTGATATTTCTTGTCGGCAGAATATTTCTGTGGCCGCTGAAGATGATTCTGAAGCTGGTCGTAAATAGCCTTATAGGAGGGCTGGCAATATTGGTTATAAATGCAATAGGAGCAGGATTTGGGATTTTTATTCCTCTCAACATGCTGAGCGCATTGATTGTGGGGGCTTTAGGAATACCGGGGGCAGCCCTGTTGCTGTTACTTACACTTTAGAAGACTTTAAGAAGAGAGGAATAACAAATGAAAAAATTACTAGTATTACTTTTAGCACTTATGATGGTGTTCTCCACATTTACAGCATGTGGAAACAACAATGACGTTGAAGTTGGCGGAGACGATGTTCAGCAGGATCAGCCGCTTGATGAACAGCAGCCAGTTGACGGCGAAGGTGAAGAAGGCGAAGCTGATGTAGAAGATGAACAGCAGCCTGCTGACACTGAAGAAGAAAAAGAAGAAGAACCTGCTGACAAGGAAGAATAAAAGAAACCTGAAGCAGATAAGAACGACGATAAGAAGGAAGAATCCAAGCCTTCCACTGATAAAAAAGAAGAAGATAAGAAGCCTGAATCCAAGCCTGCAGCAAGCGCTTCCAACGCTGTAGAACTTCTCAGCAAAGTATGGAAGGCATACGGCGAAGCTGAACTTTTCCCTGCTGGTTACATGGATGAAGAAGGCAACATGATTGACGGACCTGCTAAGATCAGCACAGCTGACGGCGAAGTTTTAGACTCCCTTCTCGGCGTACCTGCTGACAAGGCTGGCAGCATCGACAACGCTTCCATCATGATGCACATGATGAACGCAAACACTTTCACAGGCGGCGCATTCAAGACATCTGATGCAAAGGGTCTGAGCACTGCAATCAAGGATAACCTTGTAAACCGTCAGTGGATGTGCGGTTTCCCTGACACTCTGGTAACAATCCAGGTTGGTGACTACCTCATTTCCGCATTCGGTAACGCAGAACTTATCGAAACATTCAAGACTAAGGTTACTAAGACTTACAGCAACGCAAAGGTACTCTGCGAAGAACCACTTGCATTCTAATAATGCCGGGTATATCCCGGAAACATAATTAAATACGGAGAGATAAAATATTATGATATTTTCAAGTATACCATTTTTATACTACTTTTTACCGGTAGTGATAGTGCTATACTTTGCCGTACCAAAAAAATTGGCCAATAGCGTGTTGCTGCTGGCCAGTTTGTTTTTCTACGGTTATGGGGAGCCGAAGATGCTCCTCGTTATGGTAGCAACTATTATATTTTCATGGGTTGTAGGCCTTAAAATTCCGGAAAAAAAGTGGCTCACTGCAGTTTCTGTAGCAGTCAGCCTGGGCGTGCTTGTGTGGTTCAAGTACATGGGCTTTTTTGTGGAAAGTTTTGCAGACGCATTCGGTGTGGAAGGACTGGCAATGAATATTGCTCTTCCTGCCGGCATAAGCTTCTACACTTTCCAGACACTCAGTTATACCATCGACCTGGGCCGCGGCAGAATCCAGCCTCAGAAGAGCCTGCTTGACTTTGCAATGTACGTTGCACTGTTCCCACAGCTCATTGCAGGTCCTATCGTAGTGTATTCCGACATTGAAAACCAGCTGGACGCAAGACTGCGCAAGACCACATGGGACATGGCTTATGAAGGAATCCACAGATTCTGCATCGGTCTGGGCAAAAAAGTAATTCTTGCCAACAATCTGGCTCTGTTTGTAAACGATTTCCAGGCTCTGGCAGAGGACGAGCGTTCAGTGGTTATGTACTGGGCTTATGCGCTGGCATTTTCAATGCAGATTTACTTTGACTTCAGCGGATACTCCGACATGGCCATCGGTATCGGCAAGGTGTTCGGATTTACTTTCCCTGAAAACTTCAACTATCCTTTCATCGCAAAGAACATTTCAGAGTTCTGGCGCAGATGGCACATGACCCTTGGCGGCTGGTTCAGAGAGTATGTGTACATTCCTCTGGGCGGCAACCGGGTGGGACGCGGACACTGGATTTTCAATATTTTCATGGTGTGGGGCCTGACAGGTTTCTGGCATGGCGCCAACTGGACTTTCCTGGCGTGGGGTCTGTACTTCGGTATTTTCCTCCTGCTGGAAAAGTTCTTCATCGATAAATTGCTGGCAAAGCTGGGCCCTTGGGCAGGTCACATTTACACTGTAATTGTAGTTGTGTTCAGTATGGTGCTCTTCAATGCAGATACCATCGGAGATGCTTTCGGCTATATCGGCTCCATGGTTGGCCTTGGAAGCCTGCCTTTATACAATCAGATTACAGACTACTATCTGATGAGCTACGGAATTCTCTTTATCGCATGTTTCATCGGCTGCACACCTGTGCTTAAAAAGTTCAGATGGGCGGACAAGCTGGAACCGGTAATTTCAGTTCTGTTGCTTTTACTCGCTACTGCTTATCTTGTGGACGGTTCTTTCAATCCGTTCCTCTATTTCAGATTCTAGGAGGCGGGCAGTATGAAAAAGAAAGTACAAGTAATTATTTTTGCAGTGATTTTCTTCGGAATATCACTGACTGCCTGGGTAAGCCCTGATAAGGAGTATTCAGAGGCAGAAAGAAGGCTCCTTGCCAAGATGCCGCAGATCAGTCTTGAGTCTATTGTGGACGGGTCATTTGAAGAAGGTTTTGAAAAATATACTACTGACCAGTTCCCGCTCCGCGACCAGTTCAGAACGGTTAAAGCCCTGTTTGAATACAAAGTTTTCGGCAAAAAAGATAACAACGACCTTTACGAAGCGGACGGACATGTGGCGCAGATTCTCTGGCCTTACAATGCCGGTTCAGTGACCAACGCCACGGATAAATTCGGCAGCATCTACGAAAACCTGATTGCAGGAACTGCATCTGAGGATAAAGTTTACGTTTCTGTAATTCCTGACAAAGGTTACTACATGGCTGAAGCCAGCGGACGACCTGTAATCGACTACGAGCAGATGTTCAGCCAGGTAAAAGAGGAAATGGACTATGCCAAGTATATTGACATTACCAAGGATCTTGAGCTTCGCTCATACTACACAACTGACCTTCACTGGAAGCAGGAAAACATTCTGCCGGTGACAGAGGTAATCGGTCAGGCTATGGGTCTTGAATCAGCAGGAAAGGCTGACAGATTGGAGCAGGTAGAAGCAAAGCCGGACTTCCGTGGTGTTTACTACGGCCAGTCAGCGCTTCCGCTCCCTGCAGAGCCGATTTATTACCTGACCAATGATGTGATTGAAGGTGCGGTGACTTTCAACTTTGAAACAAACCAGGAAGGCAAGGTTTACGACCTTGATGGCCTGAACGGAAAAGATCCTTATGATGTGTATCTTTCCGGACCGACACCGCTTCTGACAATTGAAAATCCTGCAGCGGAAACTGACCGTCAGCTGGTGATTTTCAGAGATTCCTTCGGAAGCAGCCTTGCACCTCTTCTTATTGAAGACTATGCAAAAATCACTCTGGTAGACATCAGATATATCCAGTCAGGTTTCCTCGGCCAGTTTATCGAATTTGACGGCCAGGATGTGCTGTTTATCTACGGAACTACAATTTTAAATGACAGCAGCCTGCTGAAATAGTTTTTATGGGCCTGCCCTCCGGGGCGGGCTCTTTTGTTGTATTTGCGCTAAGAATGTGTTAAGATGGTGTTAAAGACCGGTCAGCCGGGCAAACTATGATAAGAAGGAACTATTATGAACAAGAAACGAGTTTTTGAAATAATACAGGTGGGCAATCTGTCGGACGTACCGAGCAGGGCCTACGATATATTTCTGGTAGCAGCGGTAGCAGTGAATATTTTTATTGCGCTGTTTGACACATTCCCGCAGGCAGATCCATATCAGAGTCTGATATGGGCCGTGGAACTTTTTACGGTAATATTTTTTACAATTGACTATGGCCTGCGTATATGGACAGCAGAGTATCTTTATCCTGACATAAGCAGAGGAAGAGCCCGTATAAAATTTATTTTTTCGTGGGCGGGTCTCATTGATTTTCTGTCATGTGTGCCGTTTCTGGTATCGGCAGGAGGCGGCGTGCTGAGAATGTTCAGAATCATAAGGATTCTCAGAGTTTTCAGAATTCACCACTATGCAGACCCTCTGAGGGTTATCGGCGATGTACTGAAGAAAAAGCGTGGACAGCTGCTTTCATCAATTTTTATCGTATTCATACTGATGATTGCATCCTCACTGCTCATGTACCATCTGGAACATGAGGCACAGCCGGAGGCCTTTGCCAATGCTTTTTCCGGCTTCTGGTGGGCGGCCAACACTCTGCTGACAGTGGGCTACGGTGACATTATCCCTGTAACGCTGGCGGGCAAAATCTGCGGAACTCTGTTGACTTTCCTCGGGGTTGGAATGGTGGCCATACCTACAGGTATTTTGTCGGCAGGATTTATGGAACAGGTGAGCATAGTAAGGGAAAGAGCTGCAGTAGAAGGGTTCATTGAAGATGTACGTCATGTGCAGCAGAATCAGGTGGCGGCGGAACAGCACAGTTACGCCTACTGTCCTTACTGCGGTAGGGAACTCCCCAAATAAGAATATTGCCTCGGTCTGAAGAGTGGTACACATTCCAGAAGCCGTAGGCATCATTAAAAAAGCGTACCTCCGTCATCGGAGATACGCTTTTATATTGCCATAAATCAGACAGTTTTTCTGTGAATTAAATTCCCAGATATGAAAGTGCCAGTGAAATAAGCACGAATGTCATCATAGCAGGAGTGATGTACTTGATGGAAACTCTGAAGAAGGACTTGCCGATAATCTTGTTGCCGCACTTTTCCATTTCTTCTTCGTACCAGGAAGGACCTTTCTTCCAGCCGACGATGAGACACATAAGAATTGCAGCAAGAGGCATCATAAGTCCTTCTGTGAAGAAGTCGTAAGTATCAAGGAGACAACCAATCTTGCTTACAAGCGGTAACTGAGTGATTGCACTTCCGCCCAGCATGTCCAGACATACAGGAACAGAAAGAACGAAGATGATTGCAGTCATTGCGAGAACTGCTTTCTTTCTGGAAACTGGCTTACCCTTAGCTTCACTGCTGTCGATAAAGTGTGCAGATGATACTTCCATCAGAGAAATCAGTGAGGATACACCTGCAAAGATTACCAGTACATAGAACAGGAAACCGATGATATTACCGATGCTGCCCATGGAAGTGAATGTGTCGTGAAGTGTAATGAATAACAGCCCAACACCGCCGTTAGGAGTTCCGCCCTGTGCGAAGACAGCAGGGAATATTGCCAGACCGGCCATGATAGCTGCTAAAGTATCTGCAGCAGGGATAATCCATGCGTTTCTGGAAATGCTTTCTTCGGGTTTCATGTAGGAACCATAAGTAATCATAATACCCATACCAAGTGAGCAGGAGAATAACATCTGGCCTGCAGCAACACGGCATGCATTGAAGAAATCAAACTCTGTTCCGGCCATTTCCATACCCTTGGATGTGAACATATAAGTCAGACCCTGGGATGCGCCAGGAAGTGTGAAGTTGTAAATAATGATTACAATGAGAAGAACGAAAAGTCCTGGTATACCAACCTTGTTGAACTTTTCAATACCACCGGAGATGCCGCCCGCAACAATAATTCCGCAGCCAACCAGTGTGATAATTGTGAAAATGAGTACCTGTGTAACATCTGCAGTATAAGTACCGAAGAAGTCTCCTCCACCCATACCATCGAAACCGTTTCCACCGAAGATTTCCAGCAGGAAGCCCCACGCATATCTTACGGAATAGCCGATAAGCACGGAATAGAAACCACTGATGATAGTAGGGCAAAGCACACTGAACCACCCTACGATTCTGTACTGTCTGCCGATTTCGCCCATTGCAAGTACAGGACTTTTGCCTGTTTTACGTCCGATGGACATTTCAAGTGCCATAACAACTACGCCACAGAAAACTACAAATATCAAATAGATAATGAGGAATGGGAAACCTCCATTTGCCCCCATTTTATATGGGAATCCCCATAAATTACCAAGGCCTACAGCAGAGCCGATGGCTGTGAGAATAAAGCCTATACTGCCGCTGAATGAGCCACGATTTTTGTTATCCACTATTTTTTCCTCCTAGACATTGAACAAATTACATAATATGTGAACATACTATGACATCATTTTACAATAAAAGTAAGCCGGGGTCAATGTATGATGTTTGACGGAAACAAAAAATAATAGTATAATTAAGTGATGAATAACAATTGAAAGAGGGAATCAAAATGGCCATAGAAAAAGTAAAAGAATATTTCAGACAGTTCGGAATAGAAGACCGGGTAATGGAGTTTGAAGTTTCAAGTGCAACAGTTGAACTGGCGGCACGCGCAGTAGGCGTGGAAGGCGCACGTATCTGCAAGACCCTTTCTTTTAAAGATGGAGAATCAGGATGCATGCTTATCCAGACTGCCGGCGACACTAAAATAGATAACCGTAAATTCAAAGATACTTTCGGGCAGAAAGCAAAAATGCTGACGGCTGAAGAAGTTGTAGAATTCACAGGACATGCAATCGGCGGTGTATGTGCATTTGCCATCGAAAACCCGGAAGTGAAAATTTACTGTGACGAGTCCATGAAACGGTTTGAGACAGTTTTCCCGGCCTGCGGAAGTTCCAACAGTGCCATTGAATTTACATGTGACGAACTTTATCAGTATTCCCGTGCTATTGGCTGGGTTGATGTGTGTAAAATACCTGAACCTCAGGCAGAATAATTGTAAAGGAGAAGACGGATTTGAGACAAGAACGTAAAAAAGCAATACTGGGAGAAATCAGGATGTTCTTTTTCCTGACTCTGGCATCAGCTATAATGGCTTTCAATCTTAAGAGTTTTATTCAGACAGGAGGTTTGTTCCCGGGCGGGTTCAGCGGACTGACAGTCCTGATTCAGCAGGTTGCAAGTGATTTCTTTAATATTAATATACCGTACTCAGTTCTGTATCTGCCGATGAATCTGATACCAGCGTTTATAGGGCTGAAATTTATAGGGAAGAGGTTTACAATTTACTCATTTTATGTTGTATTCCTTTCCAGTATCCTGACTGATATTTTTCCGAAAATCACGATTACCTACGACACTCTGCTTATAAGTATCTTTGGGGGAATTATAAGTGGTGCAGCAATCAGCATCTGCCTGATGAACGGCGCCAGTGGCGGTGGTACAGACTTTATCTCCATATACTTTTCGGAGAAAAAGGGTATTGATACGTGGAATTATATCTTTATGGCAAATGTAGTTATTCTTGTGACTGCAGGTCTGCTGTTTGGTTTTGACAAGGCGCTGTATTCCATCATATATCAGTTTGCCAGCACACAGATTCTTCATACTATGTTCAAGCGATACCAGAAGGATACTCTGCTTATCATTACTGACCAGCCTATGGCAGTATATGGCAAGATACGCGAGCTGACCAATCACGACGCGACTCTGCTTAAGGGTATGGGCTGCTATGAACATACTGAAAAAGATATTCTTTATTCAGTAGTGGGCAGAGAGGAAGTTGATAAGGTAATCGCTGCCATCAGAGAAATTGACGGAAAAGCGTTTATCAACGTAATCAATACGGAACAGATTAACGGGCGGTTCTATAAACCACCTACAAAATAGCAGCTGAAGTAAAATTTTAAGTAACTAATTAAATTAATCAGAATATATGCAAACAAATGAGGAGGAAAATTATGATTAAAAACATTACCGTTGTGGGCGCAGGAACTATGGGACATGGCATTGCACACGTTTTTGCCAGAGCTGGCTTCAAAGTAAATCTTTGCGATACATATGCACCTATGCTTGAAATCGCGCCTGTTAAAATGAGAGAAGAACTGCAGTTTATGGCTGATGAAGGGTATATTGATCAGGAAACTGTAGAAAAAACGATGAACAATATTACAATCTGCGCCAGCGTTGAAGAAGCTGCCAAGGATGCAGACTATGTAATTGAAGCTGTAAAGGAAGATATGGCTGTAAAAAAAGCGCTTTTTGCACAGCTGGATAAAATCTGTCCTGCACATACAGTATTCGCAACAAACACTTCATCACTTAAATTAAACGAAATGATTGCTGATCTTCCTGCGGAAAGACAGGAACGCTGCATGGTTTCACACTGGTATAATCCTGCATATCTGATTCCTATTGCAGAACTTTCCAAATTCGGCAACATGAGCGAAGAAGTTTTCCAGGAAGTATATGACATGTATGTAAAGGCAGAAAAAAGACCTGTATGTGTTTACAAGGATGTAACAGGAATGATTGCAAACCGTCTTCTGCATGCACTGGCAAGAGAAGCTTTTTATCTGGTGGAAGAAGGGGTTGGTATGCCTGAAGATATCGACAACGCTCTGAAATTCGGACCATGCTTCAGAAATGCAACAACCGGCATGCTTGAAGTTGCTGATATGGGTGGTCTTGACATCTGGGTTGCAGGCGAAGACAATATTTTCCCTGCACTTAATAATTCCGACAAAGCCTGCAGCATGATGAGAAAATTGGTTGAAGAAGGTAACCTTGGCATGAAGACCGGCAAGGGCTTCTACGAATATCCTGGCGAAGAAGGCGCAAAGGCACAGACTGCATTCTATAAGAGACTTATCGAACAGCTGAAGGTAAGCAAAAACTATTAATTAAATATGCTGACCGGAACAGCATGATTAAAGAGACCTTGCAAGGTCTCTTTTTTATTTACTTCAGGTCTGAATGAACCCGTCAGTTGATTACTGTACTTTTTTATTTTTTTGTGGTATACTAAAATATTAGCAAACAGATGTTTTAATTAAACTGTGGGGTGTGGATAACATGAAAAGAGCCGGACTTCTGGGTGGTATGAGCTGGGAAAGCACAATCACATATTACAGAATAATCAACGAATATGTTGCAGAAAACGCCGGAAGCTGCACATGTGCTGACATGGTCATAAGAAGTTTCAATCTGGCTGAAATAGATTATTTCCAGAGCCGTGGAGAATGGGAAAAAGTTTCTGCTGTATTGTCCGGAGGGGCAGCTGAACTGGAAAAAATAGGTGCAGACTTTATACTTATGGCCTCCAATACAGTTCACAGAGTATATGAGGATGTGCAGGCATCAGTAAAGGTGCCGGTGCTTCATATTGCAGACCCGGCAGTTGAGGCCGTAACTGCAGCAGGGATGAGCACGGCAGGGCTGCTGGGAACACGATATACCATGGAAGGAGACTTCCTGAAGGAAAAACTCAATGAGGCGGGAATCGGTGTGGTTGTTCCTTCACCTGAAAAAATCGGGCGGATTCACGAAGTGATATTCAATGAACCCTGCATGGGTGAGCCCCGCCCGGAAATCCGTGAGATGTTCAGAGAAGTTATTGATGAAATGAAGTTACAGGGCGCTCAGTGTATAATTCTGGGGTGCACTGAACTTGGCCTTATGATAAAAGAAGAAGACAGCTGCCTGCCGATTTTTGATACGGCAGTTCTCCATGCACAGAAGGCAGCGGAAGAAATATTAAAGTAATTCAGTAAAAGAAAGGAGACCGGGCACATGTCTGGATTCAAACTTGTATCAGACTATAAAATGATGGGCGACCAGCCTGAGGCGGTGGAGCGCCTGGCTGAAGGCATTGCTGACGGCCTGAAATATCAGACCCTCATGGGCGTTACCGGCTCCGGCAAGACCTTTACCATGGCTAACCTTATCCAGAAGGTAAACAAGCCGACGCTGGTAATTTCACATAACAAGACACTGGCGGCCCAGCTTCACGGGGAGTTCAAGGAGTTCTTTCCTGAGAACGCGGTGGAGTATTTTGTATCCTACTACGATTACTATCAGCCGGAAGCTTACGTGCCGTCCACTGACACATATATTGAAAAAGACTCGGATATCAATGCAGAAATTGAAAAGCTGCGGCACTCAGCCACTGCTGCTCTGGCAGAGCGCAGAGATGTTATTATCGTGGCATCGGTTTCCTGCATATATGGTCTGGGTAGTCCATTTGACTACGAGAATCAGATGCTTTCTCTGCGGCCGGGCATGGAAAAGCCCCGCAAGGATATTCTCCGCAAACTGGTGGACATTCAGTACACAAGAAACGATATGGCCTTCGAGAGAGGGACTTTCCGCGTCCGCGGGGATATTATCGACATCTATCCGGCGGGCAATGAGACAGCTGTGAGAGTTGAACTTTTCGGTGATGAAATCGAAAGCATCAAGGAAATGAACCCGGTAACCGGCGAAATTCTGGGAATCCGTAATCATATATCAGTTTATCCGGCGTCACATTACGTGACATCACCGGAAAACATGGAGCGCGCGCTGCAGACTATTGATGCTGAGCTGGTGGAAAGAGTCCAGTGGTTCAGAGACAGAGGCAAGCTCCTCGAGGCACAGAGAATCGAGCAGCGTACACGCTACGATCTGGAAATGCTCCGTGAAATCGGCAGTTGCAAAGGCATCGAAAACTACTCCCGCCACTTGGTGGGCAACGCACCGGGTCAGCGTCCGTATACTCTGATTGACTATTTCCCGGAGGATTTTCTCATAATAATTGACGAGTCCCACGCAATGTTGCCTCAGCTGAGAGCAATGTACAACGGGGACCGGTCACGTAAATCCTCACTGGTTGATTACGGTTTCAGACTGCCGTCTGCTCTGGACAACAGACCGCTTAAGTTTGAGGAATTCGACGATATGATCAATCAGGTGGTCTTTGTCAGTGCAACGCCTGCGGCCTACGAAAAGGAAGTGTCGGATGGTGTTAATGCTGAACAGATCATCAGACCTACGGGCCTTCTCGATCCGCCTATTGAAATCGTGCCGACAGAAGGCCAGATTGACCACCTCATCGGCCAGATAAAAGAAGTAACAGCCCGGGGCGACAGAGTTCTGGTAACAACCCTGACAAAAAAGATGGCAGAAAGTTTAACTGACTACCTTAAAGGGGTAAATATAAAGGTAAGATACCTGCACTCAGAAGTTGACACACTGGAACGCATGGAAATCATCCGTGACCTGCGTCTTGGGGTTTTCGATGTGCTTGTGGGCATCAACCTGCTGAGAGAAGGTCTGGATATTCCGGAAGTATCTCTGGTAGCGATTCTGGATGCCGACAAGGAAGGTTTCCTGAGAACTGAAACTTCCCTGATTCAGACCATCGGCCGTGCAGCACGAAATGTGGACGGCAGAGTTATTATGTACGCAGATAAAATCAGCAAGGCGATGGACGTGGCAATCAAAGAAACTGACCGCCGACGTGCAATTCAGGATGCTTACAACAAAGCCAACGGTATCACACCTGAATCAGTCCGCAAATCAGTCCGTGCAGTCATCGAAGCAACCAAGGTGGCCGAAGAAACCTCAGAATATGTGGGCAAGAGCCCTGCTGAGCTGACCCGCAAGGAACTGCAGGAGCTTGTGAAGAAGCTGGAAAAGGAAATGAAACAGGCCGCGGCAGATCTTCAGTTCGAAAGAGCAGCCCAGCTGCGTGACCAGCTCTTTGAGTACAGGGTGCGACTTTAGAAGTCTGTGACGAGGACTAACATAATTTCAAAGAAACAGTCATAAATTGGGACAGAGTTTATGGCGAAAAGGAGAATCAAAATATGTCAAAAGACATCGTAATAAAAGGGGCCAACGAGAATAATCTCAAGAGCCTCGATGTGACAATTCCAAGGGACAAGATGGTGGTGCTCACCGGCCTTTCCGGATCCGGCAAGTCATCTCTGGCCTTCGATACAATTTATGCCGAAGGGCAGAGAAGGTATATGGAGAGCCTTTCTTCCTATGCCCGCCAGTTCCTGGGTCAGATGGAAAAGCCTGATGTGGAGTACATCGAAGGGCTCAGCCCGGCCATTTCCATCGACCAGAAAACCACCAACCGCAACCCACGTTCCACAGTGGGTACGGTTACTGAAATCCACGACTACCTGAGACTGCTTTATGCCCGCATCGGCAAGCCTCATTGTCCGGTCTGCGGAAAGCCTATCACAAGCCAGTCAGTGGACCAGATGGTGGATACTATCATGGGTTTTGAAGAGGGAACCAAGCTGATGA
>JAFQHT010000077.1 GCA_017397825.1 Bacillota bacterium
AGGATTGTATAACCACCATTATTTCCTGTTAAATACTCTTGAACCACTGCTAGTTTAAACTCATTTGAATATTTCTTTTTTCCTGACATTTAGAAACCCCCTTCGTCAGACGTTGATGTCTAACGAAAGGGGTGCACTTCACATATGCAGGAGGATTTTTTCGGGTTGGGCTGTTCTATATTAACGATAAAACAGTGTCGTTTGTTGGGTGTGCTGTGCTTACAGTGTGCCTGAAGCGTTGAGCACGTTTTTGATTTTGTGCTGAACCATAGCCTGGATAGCGTCTCTGCCTGAGCCCAGGAACTTACGAGGGTCGAATTCAGCAGGGTTTTCTGCGATAAACTTGCGGACTTCTGCAGTGAGAGCAAGTCTCAGGTCTGTGTCGATGTTTACCTTACAGATACCGTACTTGCAGGCTTCGCGGATCATTTCTTCAGGAACGCCCTGAGCGCCCGGAATGTTGCCGCCGTACTGGTTGCACTTGTCAACGAATTCTCTGAGAACTGTGGATGCACCGTGGAGAACCAGAGGTGTATCTGGAATCAGTTTATGTATTTTCTGGAGTCTTTCGTAGTCAAGGTATGGTTCGCCTTTGAATTTGTATGCGCCGTGGCTTGTGCCGATGGCGATTGCAAGGGAGTCTACCCCTGTTCTTTCTACGAATTCTGCAGCTTCGTCAGGGTCTGTGAAAGTAGCAGAACGTGCGTCAACTTTAACGTCGTCTTCAACCCCTGCCAGCTTGCCCAGTTCAGCTTCTACAACTGCGCCGTGAGCGTGGGCATATTCTACAACTTCCTTAGTGATTCTGATGTTTTCTTCGAATGGGTGCTTGGAACCGTCAATCATAACAGATGTGAAACCGTCGTCCACGCACTTCTTGCAGATTTCAAAATCTTCGCCGTGGTCAAGGTGAAGAGCGATATCAAGACCAGTGTCGATGATTGCAGCTTCAACCAGTTTGGTCAGGTATGCAGGCTTTGCATATTTACGTGCGCCTGCGGAAACCTGAAGAATCAGCGGTGACTGTTCAATTTTCGCTGCTTCAACGATGCCCTGGATGATTTCCATATTATTTACATTAAATGCGCCGATGGCGTAGTCGGATTTGAGTGCCTTGGCGAACATTTCTTTGGTGGTTACTAATGCCATGTCTTACCTCCTGATTTTTGAGCATAACAAACTAACAATAGTATACATCAAAAGTTACAGGAAAGAAAGATGGGAAATTATTATTTTTCGCCCTTAAAATTGTTCAGCAAAGGACCTGCCAGCTCCATCAGCGCGCTCATATCCGGCAAAGCATTGGTATTAATCAGCTGGGCAGGCTCCGGCAGCCGTGGCGGGTTCACCGCCATCTGGCCCAGGGAGTCCACCTTTTCCATGACACCCACCATGCGGTGGAACTCCCGGGCCAGGCTGCCCAGGTCAGGACTTCCGATGGGCAGCCGGCTGCCGGATTTAGAACCGGTATTCTGCCCGTTAAGTATTGCAAACAACAGTAATGCTGCACCTATAGTCTCTCGTCTCATTATCGTTTCCTCCCCGGAGCATCTTTCTTAAGCAATATATGCAAATTCAGGCCGGATGGTGCATATATTGGACTATAAAAGAACAGGAGGTAATTACCCATGGATCTTAATGAAAAAATGGCTGCTGAAATAGCAGCTCAGCTGGGTCTGGGCGGCAGCAACAGTAAAGTAAGTCATGATACCGTGAAAAAACTGGAGGGTAAGTCTGATGCCCAGCTGGCCGCAGAAATACTTAAATTAAAAGAGCAGCTTGCTGCAAACAATATCAGTCCGGTTCAGCAGCAGATGCTCCTCAGGCGTCTGATGCCGATGATGGACGACAATCAAAAAGCCCGGTTACAGAAAGTAATCGAGCTTCTTAAATAGTCTATTTTGTTGTAATTTGTCGAACAGCGACAAACACTGAGGGTCTAGCCCCAGTTAATCTTCTTGGCAATCTGTGCCTTGGTTGTACCAGCTTTGAATGTGAATGTGCCGGCTGCGACCTTTTCATGGTCAAGGCCTGCTTCTTCACATACTTTTTTGTATTCTGCATAGTCTTCGAAAAGGCCTTCATCGATGAGACAGCCTACGGCTGATTCTGAACTGTTGCCTTCTACTTCGACTTCAACTTCTTCTGTGAGCATACCGCCGTCCCAAAGTGGAATATCAACAGATACATCTGTGTCATCTCCGGACTGAGTCTGGTCATCGTCGCCAGTCTGGGTTCCGTCACCGCTCTGGTCAGCATCGTTGCTTTCGTCATCTGCAGGAGGCAGGCTTTCATCACCGCCTACAGGCTCTGTAACTGCCGGGTCATCTCCGGAAACCAGTGTTTTAGGATATTCAAGAATAATGTCCAGTCTCCAGAAAATAATAAAACCCGCAACCACAAGAATAAGCAGTGCGATAACTACGTCATTTTTATCGTAAATAAAGTCCTTGATTTTGTCCATGTAAATATCCCCCAATATGTAAAAATCGTAAAATCTGGCTTGTCCTGTATAATACATTTCTATTTTAGCAGATTTATACTTTTTTCACAAGGCATTTTGGTGTATAATATTTTGGTAAGTTCCGTCAAAGAGGAAAAAGAAAAGGAAAGTTATGATTAAAATTAAAATTACAGAAAATCAGGGCAACCAGAGGCTGGACCGCTTCCTTAAAAAGTATTTTGACAACGCCCCTCTGAGCCATATATATAAAATGATCCGCAAGGACATCAAGGTCAACGGCAAGCGTCTTACCAATGAATCCATGATTCAGGCCGGCGATGAAATGACTATCTATATCAGTGAAGAAGATGTAAAGAAACTTCAGAAACCTGTAAAGCAGGTCCGCGCCAAGAAGCAGTTTTCCATCGCCTACGAGGATGACAATATCCTTGTGGCAGAGAAACCTTTCGGACTGCTTACCCACGGCGACCATACCGAAAAGAAGAACCATCTTGCCAATCAGGTAATCGACTATCTGATTGAGCAGGGAAGTTACAGCCCGAGAGTGGACAGGACTTTTTCTCCGGCGCCGGCAAACCGTCTGGACAGAAACACTACCGGTCTGGTGGTTTTCGGCAAGAATGCCCGCGCTCTTCAGGAACTGAATCACATGATACGCGAAAAGAATTTTGTCAATAAATATTACATGACTATTGCCTGCGGCAGAATTCCGGGACCTCTGGAACTTAAAGACAAGATGACCAAGGACGGAACCCGCAATATTGTCAGCGTTATTGATGCAGACAGTGAAGAAGGCAAGCTTATGGAAACAATTGCACGCCCCCTTGCCTATGGACAAATGGGCGGAAGATGGTATACTCTTACTGAAGTAAAAATCATAACAGGCAGAACTCATCAGATCAGAGCACATCTTGCCAAGGCAGGATTTCCTGTGCTGGGTGATGCCAAGTACGGTTCTGACAGTGCAAACCGCTGGGCTTCCGACAAGCTGGGACTCAACACCCAGCTGCTTCACGCGTATAAGCTGGAATTTGAAAAGTGCGAAGAAGAGGGCGCGCTGGCATACCTTCAGGGAAAAACCATTCAGGCTCAGCTGCCTGAAAACTTCAGACGCATAAAAGAAAAAATTTTTGGGAATAATTAAAAGGAGTAATTAAAAGATGAAAGAACTTTTAGGTTGGGTAAGAGATATACTTATAGCTGTGGTGATTGCCGGAATTCTGCTGGCTTTCTTCAAGCCGATTATAATTCAGCAGGAATCCATGCAGCCAAGTTTTTATTCCGGGGACTATGTAATCACCAGCCGTCAGGCATATAATCTTTTCGGTGAACCTCAGCACGGGGACGTAATCGTTTTCAAAACTGATATGTATGACGATAGCGGCAAACCAAAGAATTTAATCAAGAGAATAATCGGTATTCCGGGTGATACTGTTGAAATTATTGATGGATACGTTTATCTCAACGGGGAGCTTCTGGAAGAAGAATACATAGCTGAACAGGGTATTTCCGGTAACATGGAAGCCTTTACAGTGCCTGAAGGCAAGCTTTTTGCCATGGGCGACAACCGCAGAGTCAGCCTTGACAGCAGAAACCCGGAAGTGGGTCCTATTGACCAGGACACAATCATCGGCAAGGTAGTAGTAAGAGTTTATCCGTTCAGCCAGTTTAAAGTTTTTAAATAGGCGGGGTAAATGGGGATTTTGAAGCTTGCAGCAAAAACAGTATCGAGAGTTGCAGCAGCACTTGCAGGTGCGGCAGCGGCACTGTGGCTTTTTGCCGGATTCATGGTGGTTGAGGTGGAAGGGACGCAGATGCTTCCTCTGCTGGAACCCGGCCAGAAACTGGTTGCAGACCGCATGAATACTGAAAATCTGCAGGAAGGAGACCTGATTGTTTACAGGGCACCGTATTACAGCACCAATGGCGAGGGACGGTATCTGGTCCGCCGCATAAGCGGAGTAAAGGGTGAAACAGTTGAAGTGACAGCCGGCACATATTCTCTGCAGCCGGACACTGAGATCATTGAAAAAGATATAATTCTGGGAAAGGTTATCAGAACATGGGAAAGAAAGAACGCAAATTAGTTGCAAATAATAAAAAAGCCTACCACGATTATTTTATCGAGGAGACTTACGAGGCGGGCATTGTTCTCACCGGTACTGAAATCAAGTCAGTGCGTCAGGGCAAGGTGAGCATCAAGGAAAGCTACGCCAAGATTCAGAACGGCGAAATGATGCTTTTCGGTATGAACATCAGCCCCTACGAGCAGGGCAACCGCTACAACGTGGACCCGCTCCGTGACAGGAAACTTTTGTTACATAAGCAGGAAATCCGCAAGCTCATCGGTTACACAACCATGAAAGGGCTTACAATCGTTCCGCTGAAAATGTACATCAATGAAGAGGGCCGCGCAAAGGTTGAAATCGGCGTGGCACGAGGCAAGAAAAATTACGACAAGCGCGAGTCCATCGCCAAGAAGGATGCACAGCGCGACATGGACAGAAAAATGAAGGAGAGGTATTAACCTCTCCTTTTTGGTCGCTCGAAATGGCAGTCCGTTCAGTTCTGCTCAAGAAACTGAGGGCCGCTGACAAGTCCGTAGCTCGTAAGGCTGTCTCCGTCAAGGTTCTCCCTGTGCATATCCACAGCCGTAATCCTGCTGTTATCGTAGGTTGTGTAATAGAAAATACCCCGCGAAGCATTGCAGCAGCATGAATATATGGTGTGCATGTATTTGCCGTTGACCGGCCGGCAGCCTTTGACCATTGCCACGTTGCCAAGAATGTGGAAAAACTGGCTTACCCGGCAGGCTTCAGAATCCTTTCCGTCCATTGCTCCCAAAGCATTGCGCAGAGTAAACTCAGCCCGCAGAAACCGGGACTCAGAAGAAAGGTCGCCGGGCAGAAACTTGGAGCTTTCCAGATTCCAGAGCTGAATATCAAATGGCGGGTTGTTGGTCAGAACCCCCACCTTATTGTCGTATATTTTAAGACCTTCTTTTACTGACTCCACCACAATGGACCCGTCGCTGCCGGAAATCATCCAGTGAAGAGGAGTGGCCGGCAGGCTTCCGCTGAAATCTTCTTTTATCAGATTGATCCGGCTCAGCAGAACCTTTGCCTGGCCCACTGTTTCACACTGACTGAGCACCCAGGGTATAAACTCGAAGGGTGCCACGTTATCAAAGCCCTCTGCATATGGCTTGTAGTCCGCATTCCCCGGAAAGTTGAGCCCCGCCATGCTGAGGCCTTTTTCATTGGTGGCTTCATAGTAGAGCGGACAGCCATCCTGCACAAAGGCCATGCCAATCATTGCATAGCCTTTGGCCGGTGCCGGTACGTGGCGGAACTTCAGCGGAAAATTCCGGGGCGTGATGGTTACCCTCTCGTCATAGGAATACTCTAAATCAAGATTACGGCCGAAGTAGAGGTCTCCGGACCTGTATGAAATTGCTGTACACATAATAATCCCCCCTTCGGGCACGATTGGCCCTTTGGTATAGTTTATCGCAGAAAGGTGAATTTAATGTGAAAAATATAGGGTAAGTGGTTGCAAACAATATAATCATCAATTATAATATGGACAATAAAAGAGCTGCCGATGAACGGCTGCTCCCTTGTTTGGTGATAAAATATCACGTCATCTTGGAGCGATTAGGACGTGATATTTTATTTTTTTTGTAAAAAAAAATATTTATTGCTTACTGTTTAGCAGTAAGGTGATTACAGCGATTACAAACATTCCGACTGTGGCAAATGCTGTCAGTGCTTCGTATGTAACCATAGTTCGACAAGAATCGCATTATATGCAGACTGATATAATCAAAATTAAAGTTAAAGCGAAAATAGAAAAGTTTTAAAATATGTGTTACAAAATGCTCCTTTAGCAGTTTTAGTAGTAAGAAACTAAAGCCAATTAATTTGTGCGTTTTAAAGAAAGGAGAAACACATGAAAAGAATTATTGTTTTTTGTCTTATTATGATTCTAGCATTAGGCACAGCAAATGCATATGCTTTGAATAGTAATTTAGAAACAGAAGAAGTTAACTTTAAAATTACAGAACCATATGATTATCCGATTGTTCCCAAAACTGAGGAATGGAATGAGTTGCAAGATCACATGAAAATGATTGAAGTATGTACAATCCCAAATGATATACTAAATAGAATGACAACTCAGGCACTAATGGAAACCGTAGCAAATTATCCTCTTTTGGTTGATATGTTGGTTTGGGATGACAATCAGACGGGATATGAATTGGTTAAAGAACATTTCAATGGATTACAGGAGTTTGCTGAAAGAGAAGATGCTAGTGAGGTTCTGCAAACGTACATGGAATCTTTTGATTCAGTTGTCCTCTATGTGAACAATAGTGATGCATCAAGAATTGTTGTGGAAACTTGTTTAGAACTCATTGCTGCAGATGTACAAGGAACCGAAGGAGTATTATCTAGCTTGACAAATAATGCTGTAGAAGTAACCAACAATAATGTGGTTACACCAAATAATACAAGGGTGCCACATTATGAAAATTTGACTTATGCAGATCATGGAACAACTCTATCACGAGTACAGGCAGAAGAAGAACTACTTCAGGAATACTATACTCCAATAGTTGCAATAAAAGATGTTTCACCATCTTACAATTGTCACTCTTATGCGTGGCACAGTACATCTAGTAGTAATACGAATTGGATAGATGATCCTAGTGCATATTGGTTGGATAACAGTTATACAGAAATTGCAACACCAACCAATGGATGTCAAGTAGTATATCTGGATGCATATGGAAGTGTATCGGGCTATACACCAATACATTCTGCTATAGTATTATCTACATATGACAACCCTATAGAATCTATAGTATTATCAAAATGGGGATATGGGGCAGTTTATCAACATAAATTAAGAATTTGCCCGTACTGGTATGAAGCGGAGGAAATAAAATATTATAGCTAACATTTGACAAACCTACGCCAGAACAATTACAATATCACTAAGAACATCCAGGGAGGTGCGCCATGAAAAAAATAATAATTGTCTGCATTGCCTTCCTGCTGATTTTTGCAGGGGCCGGATATTATCTGAACACAAACCGCATTATATATAACGGCACATCTTATACGGTTGTCAGACCATATGATTATCCGGTTGTGCCGGGAACAGAAGAGTGGCGCAGCCTGCAAGATCACGAAAAAATGACTGCAGTATGCCAGATTCCCGAAGATATTCTTAATGAGATGAGCACACTTGAGCTGGCAGATACTGTTGCAAATTATCCTTTGCTGGTGGATATCACCGCTTACCCGGACAGGGAGATGGGGTACGGTCTGGTCAGAGAACATTTTAATGGTCTTCAGGAGCTGGAAAGCCGGGAAGATGCCGCAGAAGTTCTGCAAGCATACAGAGAATCATTTGACAGAAACAAATTATATGTAAACAACAGCGAAGCTTCCAGAATTGTCGTAGAAGAGTGTCTGCAAGTAATCGCGGAGTATCTTTCGGAATAAAGCAAATGAAAAAACGGTTGCACGAAATACTGCGGCCGGATATAATATAGACAATAAAAGAGTTGCCGATGAACGGCTGCTCTTCAGTTTGGTGAATAAATATCACGTCAACTTGTGAGGTTTAGGACGTGATATTTATTTTTTTGAAAAACAAAAGAATAAATATTTTAATGCTTGTTGGTAAACAACAAGGTGATAACAGCGATTACAAATAATCCTACTGTAGCAAATGCCGTCAGTGCTTCATATGTAACCATGCGACCACCTCCTCTCATGAGGAGCAGCACGTCCACCGTGTCTATGGCAACTCTCATAGAAATTATAACATAGGATCTTTTGTTACAGCACTAACTTATTTCCGACAAGTTTCGACACAATCCATAGCACATCAGCTCCGATTGGCGTGTTTTTATTTAATCAATTCGTGATAATCATATATGATTGCTGAAAATAAATCTTTCATGCAGTGGTTATCGGCGCTCCTTTACAGTAAAATAATCGTAAAGGAGTAGCAAAAAATGGATAGTTTTGATAGCAGAGTTGGTGAAAGCATAAAAGCTGCAAGAGAAAGTAAGGGTCTGAAACAGGAACAACTGGCAGAAATTTGCCGGGTTCTGGGGATTTCAATGGACGAGTTGGCAAGGGACCATAACGGCGGGAGTATCAGCAATCAGGAAGCTTTTGATATTGTCATGAAAAAACTGATGATGGACAAGCTGCAGGAAGCGTTGGATATTCTCGGTAAAGAAAACGAAACCGGGTCTGAACGGATTGATTAATCTTTAAAAATTTTTTAAAAAATTTTAAAAACACGTTACAAAACGGACAATTCACAGTGTTAGTAATAGGTAAGATACTGAAACCCTGCGAAATTGTCCTTTTTATTGCCCAACATAGCCTGAATATGGTAAACTAGTCGCATAAGGAGGACGCAGCAATGCTTTTCGGTAAAAAGAAATATTATGAAAATATAGAGCAGTTGTATGACGAAAATGAGAAGCTTGTTTACGTTTTCGCCCGTGACCATACAGACGATGAGCAACTGGCTATGGAGCTGGCACAGATTGTCTGGTACAAAATCTGGCACAGTTTCGAAAAAATCAGGCAAATAGAGAAAAAAGATCTGCACAATTACATACGGGCGATAGTAAAAAATGCTGCTGCCGACCATTTTAATAATGAGAAACGCAGTTCGGACATGGTCAATGAAATAACCTATCTGCATGATGAAAGGAGCGCTTCTGTTGAAGAGGAAATAGAAGAATTCCTCAACCGCGAGCTGGGAGAATATCTTGATGAGGCTATGGCAATCCTCACCGATGATGAAAAACTGCTGATTAAACTAAAATACGGTGACCAGCTAAAAAGTGCAGAAATCGGAAGCCTGCTTGGAATCAGCGATGCTTCTGCCCGCATGAAACTGCAGCGCATAAGAGAGAAACTTAAAAAAGAAATAGAAAACTTGCAAAGGAGGGATGAACATGAAGGAAGATAAAAAAGGTCTCGAGCTTCTGGCCGGCAGAATTGAAGAAGAACTGCAGGCAGAAGAAACTGTGATCAATTATGACGATGTGGAAATCCCTCAGGAGTACCATGAAAAAATGCTTCAGTTCGTCCGTGCACTTGACAAGAAGACCGCGGAAAAAGAAAAGAAGAAACGCCGCCAGCGTATGCTCCGCACCGCTGCAGTATTCCTGGTAACCTTCGTGACAGTAAACGCAGCCG
>JAFQHT010000078.1 GCA_017397825.1 Bacillota bacterium
AGAATTAGAGAATTATATTGATTATTACAACAATCATAGAATTTCTCTCAAACTAAAAGGAATGAGCCCGGTACAATACCGAACTCATTCACATTCAATTTAATATTTAATTTTGTCTAATCTTTTGGGGTCACTTCACCGCAAACTGTGTCCGCTGTATTCCGTAATATTACTTTATTTCTGAACAATAAACTGTTTTTTCAGTAAAAGTTTTTTCCATAGGCTTATCCCATGGTGCCATAGGTATTTCATCGGCCTTCTGCACTTCAAATGCCACCGAAACCACATGTGCATTGACACATTTTTCAAGGTAGCGGTCATAAAAACCTGCCCCCATGCCCATGCGTCCGCATTTATCATCGAAAACTGTACAAGGGCAGATTACCAGATCTATTTTCTCCGGAGCGATTTCCTGAGATTTTTCTCTGATCGGTTCCCAGATTCCATAATAACCTTCCTGCCACGCATCAGGGCCATCCGGTAAAAGAGCTATCATCTCGCTGTTTGTAAGACACAGCGGGAATAGCAGCCTCTTTCCTTCCGCTTCAGGTGCTGTTTCAAGAGCCTCAAGACGCACTTCACCACGGGTTGCACGGTAGATGAGCACTGTCTTCGCCTCTTTAAATTCAGGTGATTCGACAATTTTCGACACAATATCTTCTGATAAAACCTTGCGTTCTTCAGGGCTCAAAGCATCTCTTGCAGCAATTTTTGACTTGCGCAAAGCTTTTCTTTCTTCAGGGTTCACTATTTCAGCACCTCTCTTTTAATAGCCGGCAGTTTTTTCATGAGCAGACTGATGGTTACAAACTGTACAGGCATCATAATCAGACACTGTACAATTCTTGTCACCACCACTGCGCCAAAGGTCGTGCCAAAGAGAATTGACAGCCAATATGTGTTTACAATAAGGCCCAGAATCAGCTGGTCAATAAGCACTGTTATGAGTATTCTTGCCGGAGTCTGCTTCTTATGCAGCATAAATCCGAAAAGAAGTCCTGTAAGCATTGCCGTAACTGTAAATCCCGGGAAGAATGGTCCGCTCGGAAACAGCAGTGCCCCCAGCAAATCTGCAATTACCGCTACCACTGTGGAAAACAGCGGTCCATAAAAATATCCTGCCACGAAAATACTCACAAAAGTAAATCCGATTTTCAGATTCCATGCATTGATGGAAAGAAATCTTGAAAGCACCACATTAAGTGCAATCAGTACTGCTGCTGTTACCAGCATTTTGGTGTCAAATTTTTTCATAAATAAAAACTCCTTTCTGCTTTGCTACAGGAAGGAATTTTAATTCTTTCTTGCAGCAGCGGACGCAGGTACAGCAACGCGAAACTTTCTGACCGGGGTTACAGTCAGCAGTTCCTTCGTCCATCGGCAACATCCCATCCTTTGGCACTTGACGCGCTGTCCTTACTCTGACAATAAGTTAATTTTATTTATTCTCCGGAACTTTCCGCAGCAGCGGCACAATCCAGCCGCCCACAGCGTTGCCCAGAGTATTTATTATCAGGAATACGAAAGCCTTGCCGCTCCACATTCCTGCCATTGATATGTAAAACATGTTTGCAATACAGTGCTCAAACCCGCAGAGGATGAACACCATTACACCGAAGAACAGGGAAAGATACTTACCCACTTCGTGCGGATTATTCTTGAAACCTTCCACACCTATATAAATGCACAGGTTACAGAAAATACCCAGAATAAAAATGCTCAGCAGGCTGTCTCCGAATTTCACATCGCAAAGCTGCGCTGCCTTTTCAGAAATTCCTGCAATACGCGTCATGCCGTAAAGCATTGCTGTACCCCAGCATCCCACAAAGTTACCCAGCCATATGATGATTACATCCAGTACGTATGAAGGCTTGTTATCAAACACATAGCATACTTTGCCTGTGTAGAGGTTCAGACCAAAAGTGCAGATAGTAAATAATGCTACTGTAAAGAGGGCTGATCCGATTACTTTGTTTTCAACTGAAAGGAATACGGCACCGCCAAGACCGATACACAGTCCGGCTACAACCGCGTACAAAAATATTCTTAATTCTCTCACTTCTGCCTCCAGCAAAATAATTATAACGTTCTTTTCGCAGCTTCCACAACGTGGGACACAAGCACACTTGTAGTTACTGTTCCCACACCGCCCGGTACAGGTGTGATTGCACCTACAACCGGCTCAGCTTCGTCAAACTTCACGTCACCGCAAAGCTTACCTTTTTCTTCATTCCAGCCGATACCAACGTCTACAACAACCTGTCCTTCACGCAGGTACTCAGCACCTATACTTTCCATCTGGCCTGCGCATACGATGAGAATATCAGCTTCTCTTGTTACAGAAGGCATGTCCACAGTTTTAGTGTGACAAGTCGTTACTGTGGCATTCTTATGCATGAGCATCATGGACACTGGTCTTCCTACTACCAGTGAACGGCCGATTACTGCAGCCTTCTTACCGGTACAGTCTATGCCATAGTAGTCCAGAATTTCAATGGCTGCCTGGGCTGTGCACGGCGCAAAACCTACTTTCGTATTAGTAAATACACCTGCAAGAGAGCCATCAGTACATCCGTCAATATCCTTGGCTGGATTGAGCATCTGACGCGCCTTCTCATTATCAAGCTGCTTCGGAAGCGGTCTGAACATGAGAATTCCGTGCACTGTAGGGTTATTGTTCAGTTCTTCCAGAGTCTTAAAGAAAGTTTCGCTGTCAACATCAGCAGGAAGCACCACATTCTTTACTTCCACGCCTACAGTTTCACAGCGCTTCATAGCTCCTCTTTCATATGAAAGGTCGTCGTCTCTTTCGCCTACGCGGAAAATTGCAATAGTCGGTACTACGCCCTTTGCTCTTAAGTCTGCCACTTCCGCAGTCATTTTTTCATTGAGAGCTGCCGTAACAGGAGCTCCTTTTAAAATCTCAGCCATTATACAAGCCTCCCTGAAACAGAGTTGTAGATTTCTGATGCCATAACGCAGTATTTTTCAAGCATTGCACTCACTTCTGCGTTCATGGACTCAGCCAGCTGTCTGTCTTTCATAGATTTTGTATTGATATATACGTTAAGAGCTGCGCTTTCAAGGGCCGCTCTGCAGATTGCAGCGCCGCAGCCCGCATCTGAAACAGCAAGTACGCTGCCTTTCTGCGCATAAACGCTTATAAGTTCTATTGCTTCGCAGCATTTACGCATAATTTCAAGAGGCACTTCTGACGCCTGCTTGAGAACCACTGCCATGACCTCATCTCTTGACGGATCGTCTTTAGGAATGCTGTATGCTTTTGATAACGGTTCAAAAACTTCCGCATCTTTTTCCATAAGGTCAAGTAGCTGTCCGCGTAAAACTGCTGCCTTTTCGTTGAGGGCGATAATTTCTGCTTCAACGTCTGCATATTTTTTCTTACCCACTGTAAGGGAACCCACCATATTACCGAGGGCCATACCTACAGCACCTGCCAGAGCAGAGGCTCCGCCGCCGCCGGGAACCGGCGCATTGGATGCAAGCTGCTCCGCAAATCTTTCTAAACTAAGGTTTTTCATAAAATTACCTCTATATATTGTGAATCCTCAGATTCCGCTTTGCGGAATCGCAAGCGAACCTTCCTTGCGGCAACGCCTCTGACACGATCGAAGCGGTGGTTCAGAAATCTGGTTTACCAGATTTCGCTGGGTTCGCTTCATTACAGCGAAGCTGTATTATTATCGCAGTGAACCCTAGAAGAGTCCTGTAATTACTCCATTTTCATCAACGTCGATTTTTTCTGCAGCAGGAACTTTAGGAAGTCCAGGCATTGTCATGATGTCACCTGTCAGTGCAACGATGAATCCTGCACCTGCAGAAACCTTAAGGTTTCTTACCTGAATTGTAAAGTTTCTAGGAGCGCCAAGTTTAGCCTGGTCGTCGGAGAAGCTGTACTGAGTCTTTGCCATACAGATTGGCATATTGCCAAAGCCCAGTTCTTCAAGCTGCTTGATCTGCTTAACTGCATTTCCTACAAGCTGAACACCATCTGCGTGATAAATCTTAGTTGCGATTGCATTGAGTTTTTCCATAATTGTGCCGTCAGCTTCGTAGCAGAACTTGAATTCACTTGGTTCTTCGCAAAGTCTTACAACTTCTTCAGCAAGTGCCTTTCCGCCTTCGCCGCCCTTTGCCCATACTTCAGAAAGTGCAACGTTTACGCCAAGTTCTCTGCACTTGTCTTCAACAAGTTTCAGTTCAGCTGCTGTATCCGTAGGGAATGCGTTGATTGCTACTACGCATGGAAGTCCGTATACAGTCTTGATGTTTTCTACATGCTGAAGGAGGTTTGGAAGGCCTGCTTCAAGAGCAACAAGGTTTTCATTGTTAAGGTCAGCCTTTGCAACGCCGCCGTGGTGCTTGAGAGCACGTACTGTAGCAACGATTACTACTGCGGAAGGCTTAAGGCCTGCCATTCTGCACTTGATGTCCAGGAATTTTTCTGCACCAAGGTCAGCACCGAAACCTGCTTCTGTTACTGCGTATTCACCCAGCTTCATTGCCATCTTTGTTGCAGTCACAGAGTTACAGCCGTGAGCAATATTCGCAAAAGGTCCGCCGTGAATAAATGCAGGAGTACCTTCTAATGTCTGTACAAGGTTTGGCTTGAGCGCATCCTTAAGGAGTGCTGCCATAGCACCCTGTGCCTTTAATTCACCTGCTGTTACAGGCTTGTCATCATATGTATAAGCAACGATGATTCTTGCTAATCTTTCCTTTAAATCAGTAATGTCACTTGCCAGGCAAAGTACAGCCATTACTTCGGAAGCAACTGTAATATCAAAACCATCTTCTCTAGGAGTTCCGTTTGGCTTACCGCCAAGACCGTCAACGATGTTTCTCAGCTGTCTGTCATTCATGTCAACAGCTCTTCTCCATGTAATCTTACGAGGGTCGATATTAAGGCTGTTGCCCTGCTGGATGTGGTTGTCAAGCATTGCTGCAAGAAGGTTGTTAGCTGCTCCGATTGCGTGGAAGTCACCTGTGAAATGAAGGTTGATATCTTCCATTGGAACTACCTGTGCATAACCGCCGCCGGCAGCACCGCCCTTTACACCAAATACTGGTCCCAGGGATGGTTCACGGAGAGCAACAACGGATTTTTTGCCGATTTTACGGAGACCATCGGCAAGACCTACAGTTGTTGTAGTCTTACCTTCTCCTGCAGGAGTAGGGTTGATTGCAGTTACAAGGATAAGTTTCGCATCAGGTTCTGCTGCCTTATCTCTTAAAAGTGCATAGTCCACCTTTGCTTTATAATTGCCGTACTGTTCCAGGTACTGTTCATCAACACCTGCCACCTTGGCAATTTCAGTAATTTTCTTTTTTTCACACGCCTGAGCGATTTCAATATCGGATAAGAATCCCATGTCTGTTACCTCCTGTTTATTAAAAATTCATAATTTTATCTATTTAATTCAGTCTACTTTTCATGTAAACTGTAATTGACCAAAGTATTTTTTGCCATGTCTCTGATGGAGGTGAGAAGAATGGCATATAAACAATATACACAAATCAATGTTGCAGAAGTTCACTGGAAAGAACTTCATGAATTTATCAACATCTGTGGGCAATCTCACAATCCCCGAAGCTTTACCATCGATATTCTTGAAAATATTAATATGATTTGTCCTTTCGATCAGGGCGTTGCCTTTTTCCTTGACGGCAACAGTAAAGTGTGTGGTCAGGAACTTAAAGGCATTGATGAAAAAATCATCAAATCCTATATCGAATATTATTCAGAAATCGAAGACAAAGAATTTGCCGGATATGTAGACCACCGCGAGAATCCGAACCAGCCTACTATTAATGTGCGCGACTGGAGCAGAGAATCTTCTACGGAATTTATTCCTAACTACATCATGCCACGTGGTCTTAAGTATTCATGCGGATTCGCATTATATGACCTGAACGGTAATCCGAGAACAATCATTGCACTGGACCGGCTGTCAAATAACCAGTTCCTGAACAGTGAACTGTATAATCTTCAGCTTGCAGTAGTTATGCTTAACAATCTGCATAAGAATTTCTATTACCGCGGGTTCAGCCTTGGTGAAGTAAAGCAGGCAATATGGGAAGAAGCTAAGCTTACAGCCCGTGAAATTGAAATTGTAGACCTGATGAGTCAGGGAGTATCTCCTGCAAATATCAGCAAAATTCTCTATATTTCTCAATCCACAACTTACAAACATATTGCTCACATTTATGAAAAGATGAATGTTTCCACTCAGCAGGAGCTGCTGGTGAAACTTCTCCGTCATACTGAAGAGTAATAATTAACACCATAATATTTGAATTTTATGGCTTAACTTTAACACAAATCATATTCTGTGGAAATTCAC
Source organism: Bacillota bacterium (assembly GCA_017397825.1). Lineage (GTDB taxonomy): Bacteria > Bacillota > Clostridia > Peptostreptococcales > Anaerovoracaceae > SUG1106. The sequence continues at coordinate 6,366 of JAFQHT010000078.1, forward strand.
AAAATTAAGTATTAATCGTGGACACACTCAAAAATAATTATACATTAAAATCAAGCCTCTTTCAAGCAGATATGGTTCTTGAAGGGGCTTTTTGCATATTAAAAATTCTTGATTATATCACGGCTTCGTCCACAGAGAAATACTAAATTTTAGTAATTGTCTTTAACTCTTCATTTTACTAAAATTTAAACAACATACATGATATAAGGAGGTAAAATCATGGCAGAACGTTTAGCAGGCAAATATGCTGTTGTAACAGGCGCGGCTTCAGGTATGGGTAAAGCAATCGCCCTCGCATATCTTCAGGAAGGCGCTAAAATAGTAGCTGTAGACGTTAACGAAACCCGTCTTGCAGAACTTTCAGAAGAAGTTAAAGAATTAGGACTCTCAGACAACTGCATAATCACAAAGGGTGATATCACAGTTGACGAAGACTGCGCAGCAGCAATCAAACTCTGCGTTGACTCATATGGCACACTGAATGTATTATCCCACAATGCAGGTATAAGCGATGACTTCACTACAGTTGAAGATTTAAGAAATGAAGACTGGGATCGTCTCATCAGAATCAACCTTACCGGTTCAATGAAGATTACACGTGCTGCATTACAGTACCTCGTACCTAACGAAATTGAATCATCAATAGTAATGATTACATCAAACGCAGCATTCGAAAGTGCTACAGGAGGCCCTGCATACTGTGCTTCCAAAGCAGGTGCAAATGCACTTATGAAAGCAATTGCTTTCGAATATGGCCGTATAGGCATCCGCTGCAACTCCATCTGTCCGGGTCCTGTACTTACAAATATCACTGATTCTGCTCCTGTACGTAACAAAAAGGGTGTGGAAATCCACTCAGGTTCCGGCTATAACCAGGACAGCTGGAAATGGACCGGCGGCATCATTGGTATGCCTGAAGATATTGCACCTCTGTCAGTTTACCTGGCAAGCGACGAATCAAAATTTGTCAACGGTTCTTCAGTAGTAATTGACTCTGGTGTATGTCTGTCAAGATAATTCAAAACGCAGGTTTTTCCGCCTGCGTTTTTTGTATGATTATATATTTTTTTGTGAAGATATATTGGTTATAAACTGCAGATCCAGTCTTCTGCTTTTTTAATCTTGACGTCCTTTTCAAGCATTGAAAGTTCTTCACCGAAGAAAGATTTTATCAGCTCAACAGTTGTGTTCTGGCGCTGTGCCATAGCTGCTGCTTCAGCTTCAAGTTCTTCTTTAGTAACCTCAAATTCCTGCTTTTCAATAATATCCTTCATTACAAGATCATATTTGATTTCATAGTACGCTGCTTCCATCAGCTCTTCCTGACGCTGTTCAACTTCTTCTTTTACCTGCCATGGCATAAGACCACTGCTTCCCATAGTCTGATAATGGAGCTGCTGTTTGAGTGCAAGGCACATGTAGTTATATTCTTCTGCAACTTTTTCCTGAGGAACCTCAATATCGTATGTTTTTACAAAATCTCTGATTTTAGCTTCCCTTGATGTCATACTACTTGCCCTCCTCTTTCTTTTCTTCTTTATGTTCTGAAATTCCGGCTTCTGTTGTAAGCAGAGTAGCTGTAACTGAACATGCACATTCCAGTGCCAGGCGTGTTACCTTCAGAGGGTCGATAATTCCTGCAGACACCATGTCCACATATTCCATCTTATCTGCATCATAACCTGTGCCGGCCTGCATTTCCTTAAGATTGCCTACCACGCTGCTCGCATCAAGCCCTGCATTTGCAGCAATCTGGCGTGCCGGAGCTTCGAGTGCTTTAAGAAGTATTTTAGCACCAGTCTTTGCATCACCTTCAAGCGCCTCTGTATATCCGGCAAGCTGTGGAATCACATTGAGAAGTGCGATACCGCCACCCGGTACAATACCTTCCTGATATGCTGCACGTGCTGCATTTACCGCATCTTCCACACGGAATCTTCTTTCCTTGATTTCTGTTTCAGTTCTGCCGCCCACATCGATAAGAGCCACACCGGAAATAAACTTAGCAAGACGTTCTTCATAACGTGCCTTGTTGAAATCATAATCAGTATTTTCAATAAGATATCTTATTTCGTTTACTCTGTTCTGTATTTCCTGAGGATCACCGCCCGGACCTGTGATTACAGTCTGCTTGCTTGTTACTTTCACATATTCGGCAGTTCCCAGCATTTCTCTGGTAACCTGACGGATGTTCATGCCAAGTTCTTTGGTAATGTATGTGCCGCCGGTCTGAACAGCAAGGTCCTCCATTCTCCAGCGTCTTCCGTCACCGTAGAGTGGTGAGATAACACCCACAAAGTCCATGTCTCCTTCGATTTTATTTTTCAGGATCAGGCCGAGAGCCTCTCCTTCAATGCCTTCAGAAATAATCAGGCACGGTCTTTCATCTTCAGCAGCAAGAATCAGTGCCGGGATAATATCCTGAGGATTTCCGAACTTGGTGTCTGTCAGCAGAATATACGGGTTGTAAAGTTCTGCCACCATGTTTTCTTTGTCGGTGACCATGTGTGGAGAAATAAAGCCTCTCTCAAACACAATACCTTCCATCACATCAAGAGATGTTTCAGACTTTCCGCTGTCATCCACGTTGATAACACCTTCGAGCCCTACCCTGCTCAGTGCTTCTCCGATTTTATCGCCGAGATCTGCATCCTGACATGATATAGTTGCCACACGTGCAATCTCTTCTCTGGTGGAAATAGGCACTGCCATTTCTTTAAGTTTTTCCTCTGCGAGAGCCGCTGCACCCATGATTCCGTTACGCAGTTCTATAGGATTAGCACCTGCTGCAACATTTTTGAATCCTTCATGAAGAATTGCCTGCGCAAGTACGGTGGCAGTAGTGGTACCATCGCCTGCAGTTTCATTGGTTTTGGATGCCACTTCTTTAAGAAGCTGCGCCCCCATATTTTCAGCAGGGTCTTCCAGGACGATAGCAGAAGCAATTGTCACACCATCATTGGTTACCATAGCCGGTGCGCCGGCCTGAGCTCTGTCAGAATACTGTGCACCCTGAATATTAGCTTTTCTGTACATGGCAACATTTCTTCCCTTAGGTCCCAGAGTTACCTTTACAGTATCAGCAACTTTGTCAATGCCGTCCAGCATCTTCTTGCGGACAGCTTCGTTATATGTAATATCTTTAGCCATTTTAACGGCCTCCTTCGCATACTTTATCAAGTTATATTATACTAAAGTGTGCGAAAATATGAAATACTCAATTTTGCGTATGACCAAAAACCGCAGGCCATGGCAGGGACCTGCGGTTTTTCGGTTAGCCATTATTAATAAGGAGCATAGTTATTACTTATTTGCTTGGGTCATATGGATTGGTCGATGGATCAAACGGCTCAAACTGACCAGAATAATCATTTGCATCACAGCCATTATCGAAGTAAATATCAGTACCTGTCAGATAGCTGTTTCTTTCATCAATAAGTGTATCAAACAGGAAGGCAACTTCTTCAGGAGTTCCCGGACGTCCGAAAGCAGTATAAGAAATCTGCACGCCCAGTCTTTCATCCACATCTGCACCTGTTGCTGCCAGGTCAGCCATGGATCTTTCAGTTGTAACGAAACCTATAGAAACTGAAAGCAATCTGATACCTTTTTTACGTCCGAAGGCATATGCAGCCTTTCTCACAGACCAGTAGATAAAAGTTCTTCCCCATACATATGCCATGTTGGTCGCTGTTTCCTCGTCGCCAAAATCTTCCAGATATTCGTTGAACTCATCGTAGAATTTCTGCTTGTCTGTCAGTGCCAGCTCAAAAATATCAACAGGCCAGATGTCCTGCGGCATAAAGTGTCCTGCGCATGAGCAGATATCCACGATACAGCCGCCGTTCATCACATGGAAAAAGGCCTCATTGATATTCATTGTACCCATTACGTCAACACTTACCAGGTCTTTGTGAGTACAGAAACCAGGTGTGAGACCTGCCAGCTGTATTACACCGGCAACTTCGCCCATAGAGGCAGCCTTTGCCGCCAGAGCATCACACTGGGCACGGTCAGAAGTATCGCATACCATGCCTTCTGCTTCGAATCCAAGAGCACGCATTTCTGCTACCTTTGCATCAATTTTTTCCTGATTTATATCTGAAACAAGAACATAATACTTTTCACACATCTGCCTTACTGCTGCAGAACCGATTCCGCCGGTTGCACCAGTAACTACGCAAACTTTTTTAGCCATAGTTTTCTCCTTTCCTGCGGTCACATGCAAGACCGCCCATAACGCCGGAAATTCAGGTTATACAACCATCCAGCCTCCGTTAACGCCAACGATCTGTCCGTTTACATATTTTGCTTCATCGCTTATGAGGAATACTGCTGTGTCAGAGATAACCTGTGCATCAGCCATGGTTGGTGCCATCATGTTAAGCACGCCCATCTTCTGCTTTGCCTTAGGTTCACTTTCAGGCATGTTGAAGAAAATATCTGTGATAATTCCTCCTGGAGCGATCGCATTGCAGCGGATACCGTCTTTCATGTACATGAAAGTAGTATGCTTGGTTGCAGATTCAACTGCTGCCTTGGAAGCACAGTAAATCATACCTGCATTAGGGTGCTGGGCACCGATTGATGTAATATTGAGAATTGAGCCGCGAGGTTCATCTTCGTCATCTCTTGGCTGCGAAAGGAACTGATTTACTGCCTTCTTCATTGCATGAAAAACACCGAAAGTGTTAAGCTCAAAAATCTTCTGCAGTCTTTCTTCATCAAAATCTCCTGCTGCTGCGGAATCGTCCATGATGCCTGCATTGTTTACAAGAGAATCAAGGCGGCCGAATTTTTCAACGACAAAGTCAATCATACCTTCGCAGACTTCTTTCTTGCTTACATCACCTGCATAATATTCGAACTGTCCAGGACCTGCTGCCACTTCTTCTTTTATTTCTTCCAGTACTTCCTGACGGCGTGCAACACCTACAACCTTTGCACCCTCTTTAACGAAAGCTTCTACCATTGCTCTTCCCATACCTGCGGAAGCACCTGTGATTACAATTACTTTTCCTTCTAAACGCATGACTTTTTCTCCTTTCCAACTTTTAAAAATGTTTCAAAGATATTCATGTTTATTTATTTGTGAAAATTATAGGTTAAAAAAATATCAATCACAATTGGTAAAATTATGTATATGCAGGCAATAAAAAAAGACACGCATTGCTGCATGTCATCGTAACTCTGTCTTATTATTTACCGGTAAAAGCAATTATCGTGTCCCAGACTTTACTGGCTTTTGATTTAGCATCAGGGTCATCGAGTTTTTCATACCATGAAAGGAATCTTTCCATCTCAGGATCAAGGCCGCGTGAACTTTTTCCAAGCAGCAAATAGCTTGGATCAACGCCGTAGAGTTCGTTCAGCTTCAGCACAAAATCAGTGGTAACCATACAATGACCACTTTCAATGCGTGAAATCTGGTTCTGTGAAAGAGAAAACTGTTCAGCAAACTGTTCCTGGCTCAAACTTTCTCTTTTTCTGATTAATTGTACCCGCTGGCCTATTTCAATCGCCTTTTCACTCATCATTTTTAAACTCCTTATGCATATTATTATATACAAAGTTGTTTAAATATTGAATTGAACAAAAAGGATAATTTTTATCCGTTTAAAGGATATTCGCAAACTATAATCCTTTCTTCAGGATATTAATATATTCTTCATAAACAAATACCCTGTTTCTTGCTCTGTTTGCAGTTTCATTCAGAATTCCAAGTTCCATAAGTCTGTGTACCGCTGCAGATGCAGTATTGTAACTGATTCCGAGCTCTTTCGCGGTACGTCCTATGTCCATAATAGGGTGCTGCTCTGCATAATCAAACACCGCTCTGAGATTGTCCTTGCTGCGGGTGCTTGCCGGAAGCTTCGAAAGATTGTGCTGGTGCAGATTCGCCAGCATTTCTGCTGATTCCAGACTGTCTTTTGCAGCTCTGCTCACCGCCTCAAGAAAGAACTGAATCCACTGCTCATAATTGCCGCCTGTTCTTACCCAGCTCATCCTGTCGTAATATTCCTGCTGATTCTGCTTCAGAAAATATGAAAGATAAAGCACAGGTTTTTTCAGCAGGCCCTGATCCATAAGATAGAGCAGTATCAGCATTCTTCCTATCCTGCCGTTTCCGTCAAGAAATGGATGTATGGTCTCAAACTGGTAGTGTATCATGGCTGCTCTTATCAGCGGGTCAAACTCCCTATCAATGTTAATATAACGCTCAAGCTCGTCCATTGCCTCCCGCATGTCCTGCACATTCGGCGGAATGTATCTGGCATTTTTAATATTGCATCCTGCAGGTCCTATCCAGTTCTGTGAATGTCTGAACTCACCAGGTGATTTATCACTGCCACGGGCATTTTCCATCAGTTTCTCATGGACCTCGCGGATGAAACGGTTACATACAGGCAGAGTCTTAAGCCGCTGCACAGCATACTGCATGGCTGACACATAGCTTACTACTTCTGATACATCCAGATTGGCATTTTCATCAATATCAGGGTCCAGCACATCTTCCAGCGTGCACTGAGTCCCTTCTATCTGGGAAGAAAGCAGTGCTTCCTTTCTCACATACATTGAAATGAAAAGTTCCATGCTTGGAATATATTCTGCTGCTGCATCAAGCCTGGCCAGTCTGCAGTTAGCATCAATAAGTGCTTTATATAAATCTTCACTTAGCATAAGCTCCGGCACCGGTGGAAGTGGTTCCGGCCTGAAAGAATTATACTCCATGCTGCCACTTAAATTGCTCACGTATTTCCCTGCTCTCTGCATAACAGTCCCTCCTTTTTGAAATAACTGACTATATTATATGCAAATTATTTCAAAAAGTCCAGAGTTATTGAAATATAATTTTCTGACATAAAAAAATACCCCCTGGAACTATTCCAAGGGGTAATTTTTTTAAAATTTTAATCAGTTGCCAGCGGTCCGACTATGCGTTAGCCATCTGCTTAGCTACTTCTTCTGCGAAGTTTTCTTCTTTCTTTTCGATACCTTCGCCTACTTCGAAACGAACTACCTTAGCAAGCTTGAGTGCCTTGTCTACAGAACCAAGGTACTGAGCAACTGTCTGCTTACCATCTTCTGCTCTTACATAAGTCTGGTCAAGGAGACAGATGTCCTTTAACTGCTTAGCAACACGACCGTCAACAAGGCCAGTGAAGATCTTGTTAGCGGAGATTTCTGCCTTATCAGCTACTGCAAGGCCAGCAAGCTTAGCCTTAGCATCTTCTGAAAGGAAGTTTGGTAAGTAGTTGAAGTTGAAGCCTTTGTCAGCTCTCTTTTCAGCTAAAACAGCAACGTCTTCTTCTGCCCAAACACCAGCAACAGCCTTGTCTAATAAAGCGTTTAAGATTGGCTTTGGAAGTGTGAATGGATCGTTTAATGCACTTTCAAGAGTGATGTCGTGCATCTTAGTGAGTTCTTCTGCGGAGATTTCGTCTCTGCTTACGTACTGAGGGTTCATTGCAGCAACCTGCATTGCAACGTTTGTTAAAGCTTCCTTTACAGCATCTGTAGCTTCGCCGCAGCCTGCAACGATAGCACCGATTCTGCCGCCGCCGTGAACGTAGGATACTACAACGTCTCCGGATGCCTTTTCGATTCTTCTAACTGTCATGTTTTCGCCGATCTTAGCAATCTTTTCAGTTAAAACTTCCTGAACTGTGGAGCCTTCGAAAGCCATAGCCTTGAATGCTTCGATATCAGTAGTTTCAGCAGATAATGCAGCCTTTGCAAGACCTTCTACGAATTCTACGAATTCTTCGTTCTTGGAAACGAAGTCTGTTTCAGAGTTAACTTCTACGATAGCAGCAGTCTTGTTGTCTTCTGCGAAAGCGATCTTTACTAAACCTTCTGCAGCAACTCTGCCTGCCTTCTTTGCAGCCTTTGCAAGGCCCTTTTCCTTTAAGAGATCAACTGCAGCTTCCATGTTGCCGTCAGTTTCAACCAGTGCCTTCTTGCAGTCCATCATACCTGCGCCAGTCATTTCTCTTAATTCTTTTACCATACTAGCAGTTACAGCCATTTTATTTTCCTCCTGAATTATCTTTTGTTTCTGGTGAAATAGTGAATTATGCTTCTACAGCTTCTTCTGCTGCTTCTGCAGGAGTTCCTTCGTCAAAGCTTTCGCCCTGGTTTGCTTCGATGATAGCGTCAGCCATTCTGCCAGCGATTAACTTAACAGCTCTGATTGCGTCATCGTTTGCAGGAATTACGTAGTCAACATCGTCTGGGTCACAGTTAGTGTCAACGATACCTACGATAGGAATTCCTAAAATTCTAGCTTCCTTAACTGCGATTCTTTCCTTCTTAGGGTCAACGATGAAAAGTGCGCCAGGCATACCCTTCATGTCCTTCATACCGCCTAAGTATTTTTCTAACTTTTCAGCTTCACCTTTTAACTTAACAACTTCCTTCTTGGAAAGCTTTTCGAATGTGCCGTCTTCAGCCATTCTGTTGATTTCGTTAAGTCTCTTGATTCTTGTAGCGATTGTCTTGTGGTTTGTAAGCATACCACCAAGCCATCTTTCGCTTACATAGTACATTCCAAATCTGTTAGCTTCGTCAACGATAGCCTGCTG
>JAFQHT010000079.1 GCA_017397825.1 Bacillota bacterium
ATATTGAAAAGTCATTAAGATTACCAAGAATCGGCGAAACTGTTAACGGAAAGGTACACCAGGTTACTGAAAAAGAAATCATCGTTAACATGGGATGCAAAAAGGACGGAGTTATTCCAAAAGACGAAGTAACACTGGAAGAAGGCCAGAAGTTATCAGATTTATTCAAAGAAGGCGACGAAATTCAGGCTAAAGTTATTAAGACTGATGATGGCGACGGCGTAATTTTACTTTCCAAGAAGAAATTAGAAGTAAATGCACACTGGAACGAAATCAATGAAGCCCTTGAAAATAAATCAGTTATCAACGTAAAAGTTGTTAAGCAGGTTAACGGCGGCGTAATCGCAGCATACAAAGAAGTATCCGGATTCATTCCACTTTCTCAGCTTTCCGACAAGTTCGTAGAAAATGCTGAAGAATTTATGGGTCAGGAACTTGCTGTAAGAGTTACAAGAGTTGACCAGAAGAGAGGCAGAGCTGTATTCTCCCACAAGGTTATCCTTGCAGAAGAAAAGCAGAAAAAGGTTGAAGAAATCTGGAACAGCTTAAACGTAGACGACGTAGTTGAAGGTAAGGTTATGAGATTTACTGACTACGGCGCATTCGTAGACCTTGGCGGAATTGACGGATTATTACATATCTCCGAAATTTCCTGGGGTAAGCTGAAACACCCACAGGAAGTTCTTGCAATTGGCGATACAGTTAAGGTTAAAATCCTTTCCATGAACGCTGAAAAGGGTAAGATTTCCTTAGGCTTAAAGCAGACTCAGCCAGAACCTTGGACAGTTATCGAAGAAAACTATCAGGTTGGACAGGTTGTAACTGGTAAGGTTGTTCAGATTAAGGAATACGGTGCATTCATCGAATTAGAACCAGGTCTTGATGGTCTTGTTCATATTTCCGAAGTTGCACACAAGAGAGTAACTGACATTGCTGAAGAACTTACAATCGGACAGACTGTAGACGCTAAGATTCTCGAAATCGATACAGAAAGAAAGAGAATCAGCCTCAGCATCAAGCAGACTTTAGAAGCTCCAGTTCTTGAAAGAATTGAAGATGCTATCGAAGACGCAGCAGAAGCTGTTGCAGATTTTATCGATGAAGTAGCTGACAAAGTTGAAGATTTACTCGACTAATAAAATTTAATTCAAAAAGATTTTTGCTGAACCTTGCATGCGCAGGGTTCAGTTTTTTTGTTCAAAAAAATCTGCAGCAGTATATTTTTCTTAAAAAGCTCCAAACTAATTGTGAATAAAGAAAGGAGTGCTTTTTATGAAAAAGAAAACTACTATTGTTTTAATGGTATTATTGCTTGCTTTATCATTTACTCTGGCGGGCTGCGGTGATGGAAGAGATGCAGGCGCAGATAATCTTAACGATGACCTTTACAATGGTGATAATCTTGGTCAGGACATTGACCATATCGGAGAAGATATTGTTGATGATGCAGACAGACTTGGCGAAGACATCAAAGACGGAGCTGAGGATATTCTTGACGGTAATAAAAACAATAACCATGACGGTATTGTAGATGATAAAAACAAGAACACCAATCCGAACACATAAAACCAAGGTCTCCTGCACAGGCGGGAGACCTTGACTTTATCAGCAAATACTAATATACTTTAGACAAAGTATAAAAAAAGAGGTGTGGCATATGGAATGGAAGAAAGAATACACTGAAAAACTTATGAGTCCTGCACAGGCGGCAAAACTGATCAGGTCAGGTGACAGAGTGTACCTTGGTACTGCATCCAGCATTGCATATAAAATGGCTGAGGCAATCTGGGACAGACGTCATGAGCTTGAAAACGTTGAAATCCAGAGCAGTAACGGTTATGAAGCATCACCACTTTATGATGAATATGAGGACAATCCTTTCAGCTATAATACATATTTTCTTGGTGTAAACGAAAGAAAGCCTCACCGGAAGGGACTGCCTGTAAAATATAATTCTGTGCACCTTTCTCAGGTGGATATCTGGGCCAAGCAGAATGCGAGACCCGATGTGGCAATTCTTGAAGTTTCACCTGCTGACGAAAATGGTTATATGGCTCTCGGTCCGTCAGGAACAGCGGTGGGATGCGATATTATCAGTGTAGCCAAAACAATCATTCTTGAAGTCAATAAGAAGATTCCATATATTTACGGTCAGGACACACTTGTGCACATTTCACAGGCAGCGGCAGTAGTAGAAGTTGACAGAGCACTTCTACCTTATGAAACACAGGACCCTGATGACATTTCAAAACAGCTTTCAAAGTATATTCTTGATGAAGTACCTGACGGAGCGACAATTCAGCTGGGTCTTGGAAATATTTCCACTGCCATAGGTTATGGCCTTAAGGAAAAGAACGACCTGGGTATTCACACAGAGCTTTTTAACCAGCCTATGCTGGAACTTATAAAAAACGGCAATGTTACCAATAAGTGCAAAGGTTTCATGGATGGTAAGACTGTATATTCTTTCTGCTATGGTAATGAAGAACTTTACAGTTATCTGGACAAGAATCCTGACTTTTACTGCGTACCGTTTACATACGCCAATGACCCGAGAATCATTGCTCAGAATAAAAAGATGATTTCCATCAATACTACCATGTCCTTCGACCTTTATGGTCAGGCTGCGTCAGATTGTCTGGCTTGGAAACAGCAAAGTGCTACAGGCGGACAGGTGGATTTCGTACGTGGTGCTCAGTGGTCAGAAGGCGGAAAGTCTTTTATTGCTACAACATCAAGTTTTATCAAGGATGGCAAGAGAGTCAGCCGTATCGTGCCTTGTTTTGCACCTGGATCAGTTGTTACAACCACAAGATCTGATATTCAGTATGTTGCTACTGAATACGGATGTGTAAATCTGAAACCGCTGTGCATGGCAGACAGAGCACGTGCAATGATCAGCCTTGCGCACCCTGATTTCAGAGAGTTATTGACAGATGAAGCTAAAAAATACGGAATTATCTAAGATAATAGGAACAATTGAAAAACATCCGAGAGGCTTTGGTTTCGTACGCCGGGAAGAAGGTGGCGACATTTTTATCGCACCGGACAATATGGGCGGGGCCATGAACGGAGATACAGTGGAGGCAGATCTTTTGCCTCCTTATCTTTGGACGCGATCCAGAGAAGGGATTATTGTAAAGGTACTGGAACGTAAAACCACAGAGGTTGTGGGGACTTTCCAGAAGAACAGACATTACGGGTTCGTGGTGCCTGATGACAAGAAAGCCTGCGATGATATTTTTATTAAACGTGACTTTTTCAGAAATGCGCAGAACGGCGACAAGGTAGTTGCAAAGATTACCAAGTATCCTGAGGGCCGTTACGGAGCAGAGGGGAAGATTACCGAAATCATAGCTCAGAGGGGGCAGCCGGGCAGTGAAGTTCTAAGCATGATAAGAGCGCGCGGCCTTTTCGAGACATTTCCAAGCAGAGCCAATGCTGAGGCAAAGGCACGGTCAAAAGAAACTATCAGCGAAGAAGAAATCATAAGGCGTCTTGACCTCCGCGGCGAAAAAATATTTACTATTGACGGTCCGACGGCCAAAGACCTGGATGATGCAGTTTCTGTGAGACTACTGGACAACGGAAACTACCTTTTAGGGGTCCATATTGCCGATGTGAGCCACTTTGTGGCAGAAGACGGCCCGTTGGACAAAGAAGCTTTAAAACGCGGTACAAGCGTGTATTTGCTTAACCGCGTAATACCCATGCTGCCAAAGGCCCTTTCTAATGGAATCTGTAGTCTGAATCCTGGAGAGGACAGGCTGACACTTTCCTGCATAATGGAAATTGACCGGGAAGGACAGATTGTGAATCATACAATCGAAGAGTCAATCATCAGATCATGTGAACGCATGGTTTACGATGATGTATCCGATATCCTTGAAAACCAGGATCAGGTGCTCATGGAACGTTACAGCAATATCGCAGATGATATTATGCTCATGGGCGAACTGGCAGCTATCCTGCGTCATAAGAGAAAGCAGCAGGGAAGCCTTGATTTTGATATTGACGAAGCAGAAATCGAGCTTGATGAGGAAGAACATCCGGTGGCTGTGGAACTGGCTGAGCGCCGCACAGCAAACCGCCTTATCGAAGAATTTATGCTGGCGGCAAATGAAACCGTGGCTGAACATTTCTTCTGGATGAATTACCCTTTTGTTTACCGCGTGCACGAAAAGCCTGATACTGAAAAAATGATGGATCTGAAAGTTTATCTTTCCAACTTCGGAATCAAGCTTAAAGGTAATCCGGACAATATTCATTCCCGCACGCTGGCAGACATTATTGGCCAGATTGAGGGCCAGCCTTATGAGAGTATTGTGAACAGGGTGATGCTGAGAACAATGAAAAAGGCTTATTACAGCACAGAATGTGACGGACATTTCGGACTTGCTTTCAGATATTACTGTCACTTTACGTCGCCGATACGCCGTTATCCGGACCTGATTATTCACCGCATAATCAAGGAGTCTGTTACAGGCAGAATGACTGAACAGAAACTTGAAAAATACAGACTTGATGCAGTCAATGCCGCGGAAATTTCTTCGAGGACCGAGCGGCAGGCGCAGGAGCTTGAACGTGATGTGGAAAAGATGAAAAAGGCCGAATTCATGCTCAGTTTTATCGGAGAAGAATTTGAGGGAATTGTCAGCGGTGTTACTGATTTCGGCGTTTATGTTGAGCTGCCGAATACCATTGAAGGTATGAGCTTTGCACGGGATCTGCGCAGGCCTTATCAGCTGGGTGAAAAAGTGCGCATAAAGGTAATGGATGCACGTCCATGGGAACGACAGATTGATTTTATTATAATTGAAGACTGAAGAAAACCGCAGGTTGTGTCGGCAGAGGACACAGGCCTACGGTTTTTTATTGCAGACATCATAGATTATGTGACCGATTTCGGCAGTGAAAATTTTTTTACGTGCAAGGTCTCTGAGGGAAAGCATGCCTGCCAGCTTACCATTTTCAAGTACGGGCAGGCGGCGGACACCACACTCTGACATACGGAGCGCTGCGTCGTGAACATCTTCTTTGATATCGGCCGTAAAAACCGGGGAAGTCATGATTTCCTTGAGAGTTTTATTGAGACCGTCCCGCATGAGTATATCCCTGTCGGTAACTACTCCGAGCACATGTCCCTGAATATCACATACGGGTACAATTCCCACATCTTCACTGTACATAATTTTTACAGCAGACGGGGCATATGCTTCCGGCGGCAGTGATGAAACTGAAATTGTCATAATATCTTTTACAAGCATAAAAAAGGCCCTCCTGATATTAGGATGGCCGTTTTTTGTAAATATATTAAATTGCGCGGGCAGTATCTGTTTTCCAGAATGATTTGGAGAACAGTAAAAGAATTGAGTACATTTCAAGTCTGCCCATAATCATTATGAATGCAAGCACTAATTGTGAAAAACCGTTAAACATACCGTAATAACCGGTACAGCCGCTTTCTCCCAGTGACATACCTGTATTGGAGAAGAACCCTATAGAAGTGGTAATTGTGGTTTCCATATCAAAGTTATTAAAGGACAGAATCAGGCAGCCCAGGAAAAACGATGCGAAGAACAGCATTATATGTGTGGTGATTGCTGAAACTTTGTCAGCAGGAATTGCGTGACCTTCAACCTTTACAGCTTTTACTCCGTGAGGATGTACCTGTCTGAATATACCACGTTTTATCAGCTTGAGGAATACTACGAAACGCATTACTTTCAGCGAACCTGATGTTGACATAGAGCATCCGCCTATAAACAGTAGTAAAAAAAGTATAATTACTGCAAAAGTAGGCCACTGGGTATAGTCGCATACATAATATCCGGAGGTTGATATAAATGAAATAACCTGGCACAGGCTGTCTTTAACTGCCTGCCATATACTTTCATATGTCCCTGTAATTTTCAGACATGCAGCAATCAGGACGGTAGCAACGCCGATAATTATGAAGAATGCCCTGGTTTCAACATTGCCGAGAGCTTCTCTCAGCCGGCCTTTCCGGACAAGGAAGTAAATACTGAAGTTCAGTGAGGACAGTGCAGTAAATATCAGAATTATAAGCTGTACATAGGTTGAAGCAAAAACAGCTTCGTTTTGTGCTGTGATGACCAGCCCGGCCGTACTTATGCTGGTAAAGGTGTTGATGAGGGCATCAAACCAGTCCAGAGGGCCGGCCAGAAGCAGAATAAATTCGGAAACAGTCATAAGCATATATACTTTGTACAGGAATTTGCCTGTATCGGAATATCTGGCATCCAGTTTCTCAAGGGTAGGCCCGGTGGTTTCGGCAGAAGCTATGGACTGGCCGCTGATACCAAGGGCAGGGAAAACTGCTACAACAAGAACCAGTATTCCCATACCGCCCAGCCAGTTGGAAATGGCTTTCCACAGCAGGATACATTTTGGCATGGTATTGATGTCAAATACTGTGCAGCCTGTGGTTGTAAAACCTGCAACCGCTTCAAAGAAAGATCCGGCAAGTGTATAATCCATGCCGCAGAAATATATAGGAGCAGTTCCTAGAAGGGAGCAGTATACCCAGCTTACACATGCAATGAGCCAGCCTTCGTAATATTTCAGCTTGATATGGTTGAGTCTGGTAACTGAATAAATGGCAGCTCCGATTGCCAGAAATGTTACAGATGAAGAAAACAGGGCACCGGCGGCAGTCCATTCCTCAAAAATGAGCCCAACCAATGCACATGGCATCATGCCTGCACCGCACAGTATGGTAAGAAACCCTATTATTTTGATAAAAACCTTATGATTTATATGCATAATAAACCTTTCGTGTAAATCCTAAGCTTTGTCAGGATTCCAATAATATCTTGAAAACAATGTGAATACTGTAAATAACTCAAGTCTGCCTGCAATCATAAGGAAAGAGCAGACATATTTTGCAAAATCAGAAAGCAGTGCAAAGTTCATGGTAGGTCCCACCAGATTGAAACCGGGGCCAATATTGCCAAGGCATGTTGCAGCAGCAGAAACTGTGGACATGAAGTCCATTCCATCTATGGACAGAAGGATAATTCCGCCGAAGAGCACTGCAATATACATAAATATAAAACCTGTGATTTTGATAACTACATCTGTAGCAATATCCTTATTATTGATTGTCACAGGAACTACTCTGTTAGGGTGAACTTTGAGTGAGAAGCTTCTGCGGATAAGTTTCAGTACCACCAGAATACGGATGTGCTTTACACCGCCGCCGGTGGAGCCGGAGCAGCCTCCGAAGAAGAACAATGCGAAAATAACCATTCTGGAGAATGTAGGCCACAGGTCATAGTCGCCACTTGCAAAGCCTGTAGTTGTCGTTACGGAAACCACATGGAAAACAGCATCCAGAAGTTCACCGCCTATATTTCTGAACCCATTGAAAGCAATATTACAAATAAAAATCATAAGTGAAGCCAGTCCCATTATGGAAAAATAGAATCTGGATTCATCGTCCCGGAGCAGGGTGCGCAGCGGACGGCGCTGGTGCAGCCCAGCATAATAAAGGCTGAAGTTTACTCCGGCAAGGGCCATGAAAATAATAATTACGATTTCAATATATACGCTGTCAAAATGTGCGATGCTGGCATTGTAATTGGAGAAACCGCCGGTTCCTACAGTTCCGAAAGCGTGGATACAGGCATCGTACCAGCTCATTTTGCCAATCCGGAGGAGAACAATGAGAACTACAGTCATTACAAGGTAAAGCTTATACAGATTCTTGGCAGTATCGTAGAATCTGGCAGTGAATTTGTCCTTGATAGGACCTGGGGTCTCAGCATAGGCAACTGCCTGGCCGCTTATTCCAAGAGCAGGAAGCATTGCCATGATAAAAACGATGATACCCATACCGCCCAGCCAGTGGGTGAAAGAACGCCAGAAAAGAATTGATTTCGGCATTACTTCAATGTCGGTAAGAATTGATGAACCTGTAGTACTGAAGCCGGAGGCGGATTCAAAAATAGCATCGGCAAGGTCCGGTATGGCACCGGAAATAACGAAAGGCGCAGCCCCTACAACTGAGCACACAAGCCATGTCAGTGACACGACAAAAAAACCATCTCTGGCTTTAAGCTTTTCAGAAGAAGGTTTGATAATAAGCACTGACAGAATGCCGCCGGTACCGCTGAAAAGAAGCGTACACAGAAATCCATGTGCGGCGGCCTGTTCGTCATATACATATGCCAGTATAAGTGGAATAATCATTGAAATTGCCAGGACTGTAAGGACGAAGCCCTGAATCCTGACAAAATCTCTATGCTTGCTGCGCATAACGAATCCTTTCTTTTTATAAATCCGTTATAAGAATGTTTTTTTGTGGGTGAAAAGTTTTTCCATTTCACCGATATCGGAAAGAAGACAGAAAATCGTAACTTTGTCATCTTTGAGAATTTTTGTATCACCATTAGGAATGATAACCTGCTGACCTCTGTGGATGGCGGCAATGAGCACTCCATCAGGAAGTTTAAGTTCCTTGAGAGGGATATTTGCAAGTTTCATATCGTTTTTTGCAACGATTTCCATAATTTCTGCCTGACCCTGAATGAGCATGGAAGAAATAACTTTTTTTGAACCCTGTATATAATGGAGAATTATACTTGTGATAATGTCCAGCGGATTGAGGGCCATATCAACACCCATTTTTTCAATGAGATCTTTGTAGCTCTGGCGGCTTACTTTGGAAATTACGTCCTCAACTCCTTTTTCCTTGGCAGTGAGGGCCAGAAGAAGGTTTTCTTCATCAAAACCGGTGGCCGTAACGAAAGCATCCATTTCTTCGATGTTTTCTTCTTCAAGAAGGGTAGTGTCTGTTGCATCGCCGTGGAGAATCATTACATCATCAAGATGGGTGGAAAGGTAGTAACAGCGTTCTTTGCTCTTTTCCACAACTTTTACGGCTATACCGAATTCGGCCAGTTTTGCGGCCAGGTAGAAACCGGTTTTACCGCCGCCGATAATCATTACCTTCTGAAGGTTTGTGTATTTACCTTTTTCGTAAACATGGGAGTGGAGGGCAAGAATATGGTTTCTTTCACCTACAACATATAGCGTGTCACCCTCTTCAACGAAATGTTTACCATGAGGGATGATAATTTTACCGTTTCTGGAGATTGCAACCACCAGCATGCCGGGAAGCTCCTTAGGTATATCAATCATGGACATTCCCACCAGCTTCTTGTATTTACGTGTGTGGAACTGAACCATGGACACTTTGCCGCTGGAAAAAATACCGTTGGTCAGAGTGTATTTTTCGACCAGGTATTTGTAGATTTCCATGGTGATGGCAAGGTCAGGATTAACGATGTGGTCAATGTTCATGGTTCCTTTGATGAAATCGATCTGGTTCATGTGCTCAGGGTCTGTGACTCTGGCAATAACATTGGCACATCCTAGTTTTTTCGCAAAAGAAGCGATGACGATGTTCTGTTCATCGCTGGCTGTACATGCAATCAGAAAATCAAAAGTACCGATGTTTTTATCTTTAAGCAGGCTGATCTGCTTGGCATTGCCTTCTATAGTCATAACATCGTAAGTCTGTGAAATTTTATTGAGAACAGTTTCGTCGGTATCAAAAACTGTAATGGCGTGATCACCGCCGACAAGTGCACTGATTAATTTAAGGCCAAGTTTGCCGGCCCCGACAATTGCAATTTTCACTGTATTTTACCTCTTTTAAAAAGTTATTTACGGAAATAAATTCACCCTATATTTTACCATAATATAATAAATTTGCAAGCACTGCAGGTTTATTGTATAATAATGCAAAATACATTTTATTCAGCAATATTATGGAGGGGGAAACATTGAAAATCAAAAGATATATAGGCGGAAGCCTTGAAAGCAACGGATATATTATCAGCAATAAAGAAAAGGGAAGCTGCTATATTATTGACCCGGGCTACGAGCCTAAAAAATTCATAGATTACGTAGAATCAGAAGGTCTGCAGCTCAAAGGAATTATTCTTACACATCATCATCACGACCATGTGGGCGGCGTGGAAAAAATCCGCGATCATTTCGGAGTACCTGCAATGATGCACGAAATGGACGCTCATGTGTATAAAGGCGCAGTTGACCGTCAGCTCCGCGACGGAGATGTGATTGATCTTGACGGTGAAACTCTGAAAGTATACCACACACCGGGCCATACATGGGGTTCCATCTGTATTCTTTCCGAAAAGAGCAAAGTTGTATTCACAGGCGATACCATTTTTGATACTGACCTGGGAAGAACAGATCTGGCAGACGGTTCACCGAAAGCCATGGAGGAATCCTGCCGCGACGTGATCAACAAGTGGTCTAACGAATATACTATTTATCCGGGCCACGATGAAAGTGCATCCATGAAAATTGTAAGACAGTATAATCAGGAGTTTTTAAGCTGCCTTTAAGCAATATCGGAAGAATTTGAAATGATCGATAAAGAAAAACTTGAAAAAATTAAATTAATTGCCCTGGATCTGGACGGCACTACACTGACCAGAAGCGGGCTGACTCGACGCACTCAGGAAACTCTGGAAGAAGCAATCAGAAGAGGCTACAAGGTTGTAATTGCAACGGGCAGGCCTTTTGTAGCCCTGCCTGAAAAAGTACTGGAAATCAAAGGACTGGAGCATGTGATTATTTCCAACGGGGGACATATTGTAAGTCTTCCCGGTGGAGAATTCGTATATTCAGACTATATGGACCAGGAGGCAAGCCTACGTGTATGCGCTATCCTTCAGGAAGAAAGCTTTGATATAGAAGTGTTTACAGGAGGGGCCGCCTTCGTTGATAAAAGCCTGTATGAGGACCTTGCAGCCAATGGTTCAGATTATCTGAGCTATAAATATATTCTTAGAACCCGCAGGCCGGTGGAAGGAATATATGATTTCTGGCGTGAGCACAGCAGGGAAGTTGAGAATGTAAACATATATTTCCGAAATCCGGAGGATAAACAGCGTATGGCGGGAGTGTTTGAGGCTGTCGCAAATATAACTGTCACTTCATCCATGCCGAAGAATATCGAACTGGGAGGTGCCGGCACCAGTAAGGCAGCAGCCATCGAGGCACTTTGCAGTATGTCTGGCCTGACCATGGAAAATGTCATGGCTTTCGGAGACAGCCCTAACGACTGCGCAATGATTGAGGCAGCCGGAATCGGAGTTACCATGGGCAATGCAACTGATGATGTGAAAGCAGCAGCAGACCACATTGCACCGACATGCGAGGAAGAAGGGGTGGCATATACCATAAGGACAATGCTTTTCGGGGAGGCATCGGGTATGCCGCAGCGGAAAAAAAGGAGGTGGAGATTTTGGCAAAATTTGAAAAGACGATAGTGGCAGATTTCGATGAATTTGCCCGGTATATTGAAAATGAGGTAATGAGCCGCAGTATGTCTGCAACTCTGGAAGACCGGTATGAAAAAGTAATAAATGATGTCAGAATTCAGGTTTCGGCCTATGAACGCTACAGCTATGCCGGCGGAAACCGTGTAAGCATGAATGTTACTCTGATGGGGCATGACAGATATGTAGATATTGTAGCCATCACCACAGGAGGAAGCCAGGCTGTTTTCTGGAAAGTAAATACCTGGGGTGAAACAGCTTTCCTGGAGACTCTCGTTGACGGTGTGGATGCATATATTGCAAATCATTGACAAAATTTCACAGATACTTTATCGTATTAGTGAGAAAAAGTTACAAAAAGGGGGAAGGAAAAATGACTAAGGGAAAGAAAATATTTGCAGCAGCAGTACTGGCAGTAATTGTTCTTATTGCGGCTCTTTACGTGTGGAATCCGGTGGCACGAAAGCCGGCTACACTTGCCGAACTGGTGGGAATTCATGCAGAATTTGAACAGGCATATGTAACTGAAATTATCGGCACGTCAACGATAAATACATATGATATTAATGTTGAAAAAAGCGCCAGCATGACATCTCTGAAAACTTTCCTAAAGGAAACTGAAATTGAGTATGTGGGAAGGGCGGATAAAGTACTGCATTTTGAAGGAAATACCAGCTATAATGTTATTTTTATTGATGATGATCATCGCTGTGAAATCAGGATGGACAGAACGGGAGCTCACATATATTTTGGCGGTATAGAGTACACAGTCAAAGATTCCGAAGATATGGTGCCTTTCCGGACCTCACTTCCGGGAACGGCAAGTACTGCGGCAAACCGCGTCAAAGCTTATGCAGAGCAGCTTACTGATGCAGCCATGGAGTATCTGCAGGTTCTCAAAGGAAGACCGGCAGTTGTAATCGGTGAATATATTGAGCCTGTGCATAAAGAGTATTTTGATCTGCTTTATGCAAGTAACAGGGCTGCAGGAACTGATATCTCTGAAGAAGAAGTTCTGGAAAAAATAAAAGAAATGCAGGTTGTAAAACAGCAGGCACAGGAACACGGACTGGAACCTTCAGATGAAGAAATTGCAATGGAAGTGGCAAATCAGCAGGCTATTGCTGCATCAGATACAGAAGCCCAGCTTATGCAGGAATTGTATATAGAATCTTTAGGAATCAGCCAGAAGGACTACTGGGAATTTTACTATCCTGCCCAGCTCAGAATTGCTTTGAGAAAATACAGTGTGGAAGCATACATTGAAGAAAACAATCTTCAGACTATCGACGAAATCATGGAAGGCATGAATATGGAGGTGGTGATGTATGATGAAAGAAATTAGAGAATTATACGAAAAATCTGCACGCAAGAGGCAGCTGGAAGCAGAGCTTGCAGAGCTGACCAGGCAGCAGGCAGAGCTTGCCAATACAGCAGAAACACTGCACGAAGCAATGAATCTTGAAAAAGAAGACGTAGAAAAGCTTGAAAAATCCAGTATTTCCAACTGGTTTCTGGAAATCTCCGGGAAGATGGAAGATCGTCTTGCCCAGGAAAGAAAAGAGGCTTATGCTGCCGCAGCCAAGTATAATGCAGCGACTCAGGATCTGCGGTATGTGGAGGGCGGAATTGCTGACAGAAAAGCAGAACTGGAAAGTCTTGCGGGATGTGACACAGCTTTTGATGAGGCGCTGGCAGCAGCGGTGGCTCAGGCTAAGGCTGGTAAAACTCACGGCAGTGAAACAATAATTGAACTGGAAAAACGGATTCTGGATAAAGAGAATCTTATACGTGAACTGAAAGAAGCAGTAAGTGCAGGAGAATATACACTGCAGGGCTTTGAGATGATATATAAACATCTGGACGCCGCTGAAGGCTGGGGAACATGGGACATGTTCGGTGGCGGACTTCTTTCCACCATGGCCAAGCATGATGAGCTGGACAGTGCGCAGAAAGAAGTTGAAAAACTTCAGGTGCGCCTCAGAAGTTTCAGAACTGAGCTGGCCGATGTTCAGATTAATGCGCAGCTTCAGGTGACCATGGACGATTTTACGACTTTTGCGGACTGGTTCTTTGACGGATTCTTCGTGGATGGCATGGTACTTGATAAAATAGTCCAGTCCAGACGTCAGATACGGGAACTGGAAAGGGAGATTGAGGAAGTAGTCCAGCTTCTGAGAGGCAGGCTGGCAGCTTCAGAGACTGAACGGACGAAACTGAAGGAAGAAATGGCACAATTGATGATGAGATAACTGAGGGGGTGTGCCTGATGAAAAAGACAAGTTTAAGAAACGTTATTGTTTTACTTATGATTGGAGTGCTTGTTTTGCTTCCGGGCTGCGGTGGTCCGGCTGAAACTCCGGCTGATGATCCGGCCATTGATGATGGCAATGTAGCTGAGCAGCCGGAACAGGATGCAGCGGACGAGCCGGAGGAACAGGTTTATCCTGTTGAAATTACTGTACTGGAGGACACAGACGGCCTGAAGGACGGAGAAAAACTGTGGGCGGACAAAAGGCAGTATATGCTGGCAGAACTTAATCTTTTCCCTCAGGAAAATGGATATCTTATATATTTCAATATGGACGATGATCGGTATTATGACTTGTCAGCTGAAATCGTAGGTGAGACACTGGAAATAAACTTTACACGCATAGAAGACAACAGCGAAGGCAAATATAGCAATAAAATTTTTGCCAGACTGGAATTCCAGCAGGAGGTAAAGGAAGTAAAGGGATATGCTTACGGAGGAAAGCTAAGTCAGTCATTTGCAGCCCGGGATGTGATTGAACTCAATGAACTCGGGGCTGGCAACGTGGACTGGAGCTTTTTAACAGAGGCTCCAGAAGGCACGCTCAATGAACAGGTGCTGGAACAGATTAACGAAATCTTTTCGCCTTCAATAGAGGTGGCAGAAGGTGCTAACTTCTCAGCGAGCAATCCAAATGCGCTCCACTGCGTTATAAACTCTGAGTTCAGCAAGCCGGAGGAAATGGATCTGCTCATGTTCCTGCGTCACTTCCCATACAGAGAAGAAATGAGCGAGGACGAGGAGGACTACCTGGAAAATTCTGATGTCTGGGCATATGACCGCGGCGTGGATGACCTTCCTTTTCCTACGACCAAGACAAGCCGTAAAAAGGTTGATGAAATGCTGAAAAAGTATCTGGGCATTACAACGAAGGATCTGAATAACGGCAGTGACATCAGCTACCTGAAAAAATATGATTCATATTATACATTTTTCAGTGACTACGGCCCTGGCATGTTCAACTGCATCAAAGGCAAAAAAAGAGGCGATAAAGTCTACCTTTACGGTGAAGCAGGCGGTGCAGGATTCTTCGATCTGGAGGAGTATACAGGTATGGCTAAGCTGACACTTTACGAAGCCGGTGACGGTTATATGATTGAGGCCTTTGAGGCTGTGTAAGCTGTGGGTAATATAACTGACTTGTACATAAGGTAAATATTTATATGCGGACAAAATTTGCTTTGAGCAGCAGATTTGTCCGCATTTGACATTTTTTGCGCCTGATTTATCCGCACCACCCAATATTAATATTGACATACCTAGAACTTCAAAGTATAATCACAGTAAGAAGATACATAGAAGTTCTTGGTAATATCGCAGACAGAATGAAAGGAGGAGCGAGATGCAGTTTGATAAAAATCTTTTAGGCGGGGCCACAGTGCTCATGCTGCTTGCTTTGCTCAGTGAAGGGGATTGCTACGGATACGAGATTATCCGCCAGCTGGCTGAGCGCAGCGACGATACTTTTAAATTTCAGGAGGGTACATTATATCCGGTTCTCCACAAAATGGAGGCCAACGGCTACGTGAAGAGCTACCGCAAAGAGGGTGACAACGGCAAAGTCCGCAAATACTACTCAATCACTGCGGCGGGGGAGCGCCAGCTTGCTGAGGAACAGAAGCAGTGGAAGGAATTTTCGCTTTCAGTCAACAAGGTGCTGGGAGCCAGCGGTTACAGTTTCGCCTAGGGTTCAGGGAGGTGCGCCATGAGATTCAAATCCTGGGACAATTACATAGATGCTATGCTTTCTCAGGTGAAGTTCCGTTTTGACCACGGGGAAATCAGACAGGAGTACGAGGAGCACATGGAGGACAAACTGGAGTTTCTCATGGACTGCGGCATGGATGAAGAAAGAGCTGCCCGCGAAGTTCTGGCCGAAATGGGCGAGCCTGAAAGCCTTGGGAAGGCACTGAACGAAATACACAATCCGCTGCTTGGGTGGATATGGTGGGTGAGTAAATGGGCGGCTGTAATTGCTGTAGCTATCTGCATTTTTCTTGTGGCTAAAGTTGTGTTTACACAGGTATCCGCAGCGTCTGGTGATTATGAAAAATTAAAAAATTACGGAAAAGTTGTTTACCAGTATGATGTGGATCAGGAGTTTTCCTTTGATGGTATTGAAATATATATTGAGGATGTGCAGTTTTACAGCAGCGACTGTGTGGCAATCCGCTATATACGCAAAGGTAATATTTTCAGAAGACACCCTCAGTACGCCTTTAATTTCAATGGCATCAGCGGACCGGTTTTTCATGATGAAGATGGAAACAGATGTTACACATATTTTTATCATTTTCATAACGGCAGAAAAACTGTTTTACTTCTCGAGGATTTTCCACAGGAGGCTGATTACTTGATTATTGACTGGAAACAACACGGCCGCGAAATTTATGTGGAAATTCCGGCTCATGAAAGACTGAAGGCAGGTGAGCAGAAGTGAACAGGAAAATGAAGACCATCAGAAACATATTAATTCTGATAGCCGGACTTGTGATTATTCTCGCATATTATCTTTGGAACGGATACTTTCTTTCAAAAGAGGCACTCATTTACAAGTGGGAAAAAGAAAACCATTATGGCCATGCAGGGAAAATAATTTTAGACTATACCACACCGGAAGGATATTCTATGACATTTGTCAGATATGAAGATGGAGTTGGTGTTGTAAGCTGTAACAAAAAAGGGTTCCTGTGGAAATATAATGGGGGTGAAGACAAATATATTAACTGTTTACAGAATGATATGTACACAGAAGGTATGGGATATCAGTCAGAAAGTATAAGTTCTGTATATGGCTGGACGCCACATGAAGATACGGAAGAAGTTTTCTTTTTTATGGAACATGATGTGTACGGAAACAGATGTGTTACAGATGTGATCCCTGTAGACCGGGACGGGTTCTTTTTTAAGAATTATGAAAAAACTAATGAGGCAGATACTTTTGCAGGAACAGTCTTTATTCCTTATCTTGAAGGAAGAGATGAAGCCGGAAATATTTTATGGAGAGCAGGGCCATATAATCTGGGAAGTGCCGGAGAATACCGTCCTGTTAGCAGTACTGATGCAGCTGAAGCAGTAATAAATAAAATACATATATATGACGGTAAAATGACCTTTTATTATGATGAGAATGACGAATCTGAAACATTTGACTGCAAAGAGGAAGATGGATATATTACATGTCTGGACTATAAGTTTAAAGTACTGGATCAGGGACATTTTATGTACATTGGAAGCGATGATAAAAGCACATTTCCTGCAGGCATAGAAGAAGGCACATTTTTTACAAGCCGGCCGGACGGGTATCCGATAAGGTAAGTGGTGATAAGAAATGAGCAGAAAATATAAGACAATAAGAAATATATCGATAATATTCGCAGTGGCAGTGGTTTGTTTTCTTATAAATCTGTGGAGCGGAGAGTTTCTTTCCAAGGATGCGCTTTTCAGGCACTGGGAAAAGGAAAATCATTACGGTGCAGCTGAAAAAATACTTCTGGATTATGAGACACCTGACGGCAAAAAAGGTCTGGTTATTGGCAAATATGATGGCGGAATAGGTGTCATGAGCTGTGTAAACAGAGGTTTTGGATGGGAATTGAATGGTTATCCCAATGCATTCATTGATTGTTCTTCTGAACGGCGCAGAAATGGTGAGGGTCAATTTACGACACATATAAACGGGGCATATGGATGGACGCCGGTTGAGGAAACCGAAGAAGTGTTTTTCTATATGGCAGAAAGATGGATTGATGATAAACCGTTGACAGATGTGGCAAAAGTAGATGATGACGGATTTTTTTATAAAATATATGATGAAGAGCGTTCTGTATACACGGGTTCAGGTTCCACAACATATATTCATTATCTGGAAGGCCGGGATAAAGACCGTAATGTAATCTGGACGTCAGGCCGTCAGCCGGACGGCCTGGAGACGGAGAAAATGTTTGTGACAGAATAAAAGGAGGTGTGCCATGAGATTCAGATCCTGGGACAACTACATAGATGCTATGCTTTCTCAGGTGAAGTTCCGTTTTGACCACGGGGAAATCAGACAGGAGTACGAGGAGCACATGGAGGACAAACTGGAGTTTCTCATGGACTGCGGCATGGATGAAGAAAGAGCGGCACGCGAGGTGCTGGCCGAAATGGGCGAGCCTGAAAGCCTGGGGAAGGCACTGAACGAAATACATAATCCGCTGCTTGGGTGGATATGGTGGGTGAGCAATAAGATTGTTAAACTGATAATCGCTGTTCTGATATTTGCGGCAGCATCATCAGTGCTGACAACAGTACCACCTGTAATTTCATATGCCCGGCCATCAGATGTTCACGGAGATATTGTTGAAATCTGCGAAATAAATCAGAAGTTCACATACTACTATATGGACGTGATAATTGATAAAGCTGAATTTTATGAGGACCGGACCATGCTGCTTAAATACCGTACGAGAAAGCATTTTTTTGACCGTGCACCTGGATATGGCTTCAGCCTTGCAGTATGGTTTACTGATGAAGACGGGAAGGAATACGGGGCAGGAGGAATGGAACGCCAGTCGCTTTACAGAGGATTTGGTGTGGCTGATGTGAGTGGGATAGGTCCGGATTCCGAAAAAATAATACTGGACTATGAAAATATATATCTAGAAATCCCGGTTCCGGAAAGTTACAGGGCAGGTGAGCAGTAATGAACAGAAAGAGCAGGACTATTCTGAATATAGGCATAATATTGCTGACGGCAGTATATATACTGGCTTTACTGCTTCCTCAGGCAGGGCTGTTTTATTCGCTGGAAGAAATGCTTGAGCTTGAAATGAGAGGCCGCCGATATGGTGAGCATGAGGAAATTCTGAAAACATACACCACTGAAGATGGCGCAGGCATAATTCTGGGCAGATATGAAGATGGACTGGCTCTGGGCTACGGCTGGAAGAAAGGATTTTTGTGGGAACGTAACAATATTGTTTGCCTGCACAGCGATAATGTTTTCAGCGAAGGAATGGCCGTGTTTGTGCCGGGCACTGACAGCGTCTGCGGATATTTTCATGATGATGAAACTGCAGAAGTAATGTATATTTTTGAACGTGTATCAACAGGCGAAAAAGGGGAATTTCTGCAGGATACTGTGGAGGTTGAAGACGGCTTCTTTTTTAAGAATTATTATAAAAGTTTCCGGGATGAAAGAACTGATCTTGTTCAGTGTACGTACATCGAAGGCCGCAATGCCACCGGCGAGGTGATATGGACAGGGGGATCCGTTGATAATGTGGAAGGAGTATATGAAACCTTGAATATGCAGCCGTAGGGGCTTGCGGAATTAAACAAATAGAACTTCGGAAGAGTGTGAAATTTCAGCATTCCCTGCGGGAGTGCTGAATTTTTTTGCAATTAAACTGGAAAAATATGGGTTGAATAAATGTAAGTGATGTGATAAAATAAATAAAGAACAGATGTTCGCTAACGGAGAAATAAAAAAGAAACGAATAGCCCGCTTAAGTAAAAACCGTACGGTCGTAAAATCCGCTTCTCTCACTATGATAATACAAAATATTTAAATATGTGTCAACAGAAAATAATAATTTGCGTGAGTGTTTTGGAATGGAGGGTAATTATGGAGAAAAGTGCAGTCGTAATAACTGACCATGAAGGAAAGAAATTTGTTTTAATTAATGATGTTCGTTTCAGAGGAAAAACCCGACAGGAGTGGAATGAAATCGAAGAATTTCTTAAGGAATACGTAGGCAGATATTATGAAATAACTGAAACTGCAGAAAGAGTTTACATAGGCAAAGATTTTCCTGATGAGTTTACACATGGAAATGACAAAACTGTGTTGAAAGGTCCGAATTTGAAAGCCAAAGCCAATGCTTCGCAAGCAGTTGGAGAACTAATACAGATTGCTGTAAACAAATCAACTTCTCCGGATTATAATGAAAAACATGGTGATAAAGCTCGATACGGCTGGTATCGTTATGATACAAGACTGGCATTGCCTGTGTATAATGATTTCGGCGAACTTCATAGATATAATATCTATAAGTTAAGAATGTTAGTCAGACATGATGAAGATGGTAATTTATACCTTTATGATTTTCTGAGAACGAAAAAAGAAATTGAGTGCTGAATTTTTTTATTGACAATAACGATATTCGATATATAATATAATCAAGAAGTATATCGATATTCGATAAAGAAAGGAGAAGGGGCGATGCCAAGAGAGAAATTCCAGACCTTGACCGAGCAGATGTTTTACATCTTGTTGTGCCTGAGAAAAGAATGCTGCGGTATGGACATTATGGAAGAAGTTGGCCGGATTACTGACGGACGGGTCAGTGTGGGACCGGGGACCTTATATAACCTGCTGGAACAATTTCTCACGGCAGGGATGATAAAGGAAACCAAGGTAGAAGGCCGCAGGAAGAGCTATATTCTTACCCAGAAGGGGGCGAAGACGCTGAGGGAAGAATTTGAGCGGCTGCGTAAACAGGCGGCTGATTATGTGAGATTAGTAAACGAAGAATAGCGCGGAAAGGGGGAACGATTATGAAAATAATTGATGACAGTTACCGTGAATATAAGACTGAATGGTTCAGGATGATGCCGTATGATTATGCGGGAGTGGAGCAGCATCTTAGCGAAATGGCAGCCAAGGGCTGGATACTTGATGAAATTGGTACTTTCGGCTGGAAATACAAAAAATGCCAGACGGCTGAGCTGAAATTTTCTGTGACTTTTCTTAATTCACATGTGGGCGGCACTCTGGCAGAAGGGGCGGAAGTGCTTGATGCCTATTGTCTTTCCGAAGGGTGGAAAAAACTGATTGTCTGGCAGAAAATGCACATTTACTGCACGGATAATATTGAGGCAGCACCGCTTGAAACCGATGAAATTTCAAGACTTGACAACACATGGGATGCTATTAAGGCAGGATATATACCTCAGTCAATATTCCTTTTGCTTTTGCAGGCAGTTATGCTGTTTCAGAACATATCGAGGCATATGGAAGACGGTACAAAAGCAGGCACGGAAGAAATTCTGCTGTTTGGTACAATAGGATGCGCACTGGCTTCGCAATTAGTAATGTGCTTTTGTTATTGGAGATGGTATAAGAAATCAAAAGAAAACATTGAAAAGGGCGGCAGATGTTCAGGCATGAAGGGTATAAATGTGGTTGGAATGTTGCTTCTGGCGGCTGCAGCAATTCTGCTGGGAGTATGGTCTTTGGCAACGTCTTCCCTGCAGGCTGCAATAATTATTGCCGTAGCGTTTATAATGATTTCGATTGCCCACAGACCTGTAAAGGCTAATCGCATTGAGGTGAATTGCAAGGGGGATTAAGCAATGAATGAAGGAAAAGAAAGAGTAAGATATAAAAGACAGCTGATAAACTTCCTTCTCTTCGACTACGAGGGAGTGGAGGCACATCTGGAAAAGATGGCGGCCAAAGGCTGGATTCTCGACACTGTGGGACAGAATGTCTGGAAGTACAGAAAGGAAGAACCAGCGAAACTGAAATATGCTGTTACCTATGCCCCTGATGCATCTATGTTTGCACCGGAACCTTCAGGAAACCAGCAGACTCTGGCGGATTTCTGCGCCCAGGCCGGCTGGATCAAGGTGGGGGACTGGTCGCAGGCACAGATTTTCGTAAGTGACCGGGAAAATCCTGTGCCCATCGAGACCGATGAGGAAATCCGCCTGGATGTAATCAGGGAGTCCATGCATAAAAGCTGGATTCCGGCCAATGTGGTGCTGATACTGCTGATGGTTTTCAACACATGGCGCAGCATAAACAATTTTGAGAGAGACCCGGTGGCGAACCTTTCAAGTTACTGGATGCTGATGACGCAGGTATTTGTTTTCATTGCCGTTGTGCTGGTTTCTTCAAATCTGGTGGGATACATAATCTGGATGAAAAAGTCCCGCAGGCAGGTCGCAGAAGGCGGCAGATGCTGCAGCCCGGGGATTGTACGGCAGCTGAATAAGTGGAGTCTGATCGGAGCCGGAGCATATTTTGTGCTTTTCATTCTTTCTACAATAAGTGAGGGCGAGTCCTTTGCGGCTAAATATATGATTACGTATATGATCGGGTTCTTCGGACTGGTGGCAATTCTCAATATTACCCGTGAAGCACTGAAAAAGCGTGGTGTTTCCAGAGAAGCAAACATAGCAGTATTCGTGATTGTGGATATAGTTCTGGCATTTGCAATGGTCGGAATAGTGACAGCATTCGCTATGTCGGATATTTTCAGCACAGACCACAGTAATGATGATCCTTATGTTCCTGAAGTGCAGAGTACCTTCGTGGCGGCATATACGGAAGGGCAGTTGCCGGCTCCTGAAGTTTATTACGAAATCAGTGAAATCAAGATGGAAGGCCTGCTGCAGTTCTGCTTCGAAAAGACAGTGGCGGATTATGAAAAATTTGATTTCTGGGTTGTAAAAGAAGAAGACGATGAAAAGGCCTGGGGCGTTGATAAATCGTACAGAGAGTACACAGTTGACGGAGATCCCGGCAGCAGCTGGATTCTTCTCAGAGATAATTATATTATAGAAATTTATGCTCCGGATGGACTGACCGCAGGGGATAAGGCAGCGGTTTTAAGCAAATTGGGTATTTAAAATATATATGCGTTAAGGCGTTTGAAACGCACTGATTGCAGGGAAAGGAGGATTTCATGGAAAAGGTGATTGACGGTGTAAGATATAAAAAGAAAAGAGAACCTTTCGAGACTTTTGACTACAGGACCATCGAGAGGCATCTTGCAGAAATGGCCTCAGAAGGCTGGATTCTGGAAAAGATTGACGGAAATACCTGGTGGTACCGCCAGGATGAGCCGCAAAATCTTAAGTATGCGGTAACGTACATTGAGGATTACAACTACATGAAACCTACAGACAGTCAGCTGGACATGGACGATCTTTGTGAGCAGGCAGGCTGGAAACGGGTGGCTTTTAAAGATGAAGCGCACATTTACTGCAGTAATCTTGAAAATCCTGTACCAATAGAAACCGATGAACGGACAAGAATGGAGACCATCAAAAAATCCATGCGCCATAAGCTGGGCGGATATGGGCTTGTAACGGTTCTTTGGTATATAAATCTGTATACGAACCTCAAAGATATTATACATAATCCTGTAGAATTGCTGGCAAGTTACATGGAGTTTTTCCTGATTTTAATTATAATTTTTA
Source organism: Bacillota bacterium (assembly GCA_017397825.1). GTDB lineage: Bacteria > Bacillota > Clostridia > Peptostreptococcales > Anaerovoracaceae > SUG1106. Next base: position 22,843 of record JAFQHT010000079.1, read on the forward strand.
TTGTAATTCTTTGTGCGACGGAATTTCTTTACTATTTCAGATGGTGCCGTAAGTCTGAACAATCAATTGCGGAAGGCGGTGAGTGCTGGGATCAGGAAGGCCTGTATAACAGGCAGGATGTGGCGCCTCCGGTTGTTGCAGCGATGATGCTAGTGTTTTTCTGCGGAGAATTCAGTACTGCAATACTGATTTATGTATGTGTATTTATGGCTGTGATTCTGTGGATTGAAATTCCCAAATGGGTACTACTTCTTAAAGGTCACTGGAGCATTTCGCCGCAGCGCGGTAAAAAAATCAAAAGATCTTATACTGCTGCATTCCTTGTGGCTGCTGCAATGCTGATATTCACTGCTGCAATGCCGGCAGAATCAGTCAGCGAAGAAGGCAGACATGAAAACGGGTGGGTATACAGAGCAGACAGCACTTTCATGGCTTCCTATGAAAAAGGATATTATGATTCCCCGTTCATAGAATATGAAATAAATCAGGTAAAGATTGATTCGTTGTATCAGAAGCTTTTTGAAAAATTCCTGAAGGAGAACTCAGATGGCGGGTATTATGAAGAAGTGCCGGCAGAAGAAGCTGCTGCATGGGGAGTAGATAAGGTTCTCAAGTATTATAATCAATATGGGGACAGAACTAATTTCTGGGTAATTATAAAAGATAATTATTTTGCCGGTATACAGATTAACGAACGGAATCTGACACCGGAAGTAAAAGCAGATATACTTGAAAAGATGGGCATTTAAAAATGCCTTCTTTTTCTACTTGAAAAAAGAACAAATGTTCGCTATAATATAATCAGGAAGGAAAAGGAGGACATGACCATGGACCAGCGCACATACATCTGCATAGATTTAAAGTCATTCTACGCGTCGGTGGAGTGCGTGGAACGCGGGCTGGACCCGCTGACTGCAAGGCTTGTGGTGGCAGACCCTGAGCGGACTGACAAGACTATCTGCCTGGCTGTTTCGCCTGCACTTAAGGCTCTTGGAGTGCCGGGACGGTGCAGGGTTTTTGAGATTCCAAGAGGCATTGAGTACATCAAGGCACGGCCCAGAATGCAGCTTTACATTGACTATTCGGCGCGGATTTACGAAATTTACCTGAGATACATCGACAAGAACGACATACATGTTTACTCCATCGACGAAGTTTTTATGGATGTGACCGACTACCTTAAAATGTACAGGATGAACGGCCGCCAGCTGGCGCAGAAAATCATAGACGAAGTATTGGCAGAGACAGGAATTACGGCAGCCTGCGGTATAGGCACCAACCTTTATCTTGCCAAAGTAGCTCTGGACATTACAGCTAAGCATTGGCCGGGAAATATCAGTTTTCTGGATGAAAAAACTTATCAGCAGACTTTGTGGGATCACAGGCCGCTGACTGATTTCTGGCGTATAGGACGGGGAATTGCAAGGCATCTGGAACGCTACGGTATTTATACAATGAGGCAGCTGGCAGGTGCTGACGAAAAAATGCTTTTCAAGGCTTTCGGCGTGGATGCGGAACTGCTTATTGACCATGCATGGGGCAGGGAAACTGCTACCATGGCGGACATCAAAGCCTATGAACCAAAGGCTCACAGCATAGGCAGCGGACAGGTTCTCATGGAAGATTATCCTTACGAAAAAGCCTTGCTGGTGGTGAAGGAAATGACTGACCTTCTGTGCCTGGACCTGGTGGAGAAACATCTGCTGACGGATTCCATCCACCTATACGTAGGCTACTCTAAAAAAGAAATGATGCCAGGAGCGAGAGGAACTGCAGGCTTACCTTTTTCCACCAGCTCTGCAGATATAATTGTGGAGCATATGGAGCGCCTGTTTTTGCGTATAGTACAGCCGGGAGTTATGGTAAGGCGTATGAGTATTGCTTTCGGGAACACTATAAGTGATGAGGCTCTGCAGTGTGACATGTTCACAAAAATCGAGGATTTAAAAGAGGAAAAGCAGATGATGGAAACAATGGTCAATATCAAGAAAAAATACGGTAAAAACGCAATTCTGAAGGCTCACGACCTGGAAGAAGGGGCTACCACCATTGAGCGAAACCGGCAGATTGGAGGGCACAAGGCATGAGTACAGGCGGTGAAAGGAAACCGGGAAGCCGGATGGGCAGTATGAGGCGTGAAGACAGGGCCAAGCAGTTTATGCCCTTTGCAGCACTGAAAGGATATGAAGAAGCTTTGCGTAAAAAAGAGCAGTTTACGGAGCCCCGCATTGTTCTGGGAGAAGATGGTGCGGAAATGCTGGACAGGAAGCTGCGTCAGGTTTCGGAGGGGGATGAGATCAGAGTCCGGCACTACTGGAAACACAGGTATGTGGAAGTTGAAGGACGGGTAATGAAATTGCTGGCAGTCCAGCGGAAAATCAGGCTTAACGGCGGCATAGAAATTAAATTTGACGACATTGCGGACATCGATGTTTTGTAATTGGTGGATGCAGTGTCGTTTTTTATTTGCGGTGTCGGAATTTGTCGGATGATTAGCGTTGAATATAAATGGAAGATAATGTAAAATTATTATAAATTGGAACAGGGGAAAGAGGTGAGCTGTGGAGAAAAAAAGAGTAGGAAGATTAGGGGAAGAGCTGGCGGCAGCTCTTCTTGAAGAGCGCGGATACAGAATTGTGATGAGGAATTTTTCCTGCAAATTCGGCGAGGTGGATATTATCGCACGGAAAGGCGGGCTGATTGCTTTTGTGGAGGTAAAAACAAGGCTTTCGGAGGATTACGGCAGAGGGAGAGAGTCAGTGACGGCGGCCAAACGGCAGAGAATAAGGTGGTGTGCAGAATATTATCTCAGCCACACAAGATGGGTTTACGATACAGTGGATTTCCAGGTTATTGAAATCAGTGCCCAGCAGCTTAAGGGGCTGGAGTTTTAGGAGGTGCGGAATGCTTGCAATTACAAGGACTGCCGCACTTAACGGCATAGAAGGAACAGGAGTAAAAGTGGAGGTGGATGCAGCAAGAGGACTGCCTGCTTTTAATGTAATCGGCCTGGGTGACACAGCAGTAAAGGAAGCTGCGGACAGGGTCAGAAGCGCAATTATAAACAGTGGATATGAATATCCGAAAGGACGGGTTACTGTCAACCTTTCACCTGCGTGGATACATAAAAAAGGCAGCCATTATGACCTGTCCATGGCGGTGGGCGTACTTATTGCCCAGGGAATTGTCAGCCAGAATTCAGCCGGCGGAAGAGCATTTATCGGTGAACTGACACTGACAGGTGAAATAAGAGGTGTCAGGGGAATTCTGCCTATGATGAGTGGTCTGGTAAAGGAACGGGAGGGAATAAAGGAAATCTTTCTGCCGGAAGAGAACTGCCGTGAAGGTTTTCTGGCGGTGAGAGGAATGGACATAAAGGTTGCAGTGGTAAAAAATTTAAGAGAGCTGGCGGAAATTTTACAGGGTAAAAGAACACCTGAATTCTGCGATGATAGCAGATTTGCAGCAGATGATGCTTCTATGACGGCACAGATGGACTTTGGTGATGTAAAAGTACATTG
>JAFQHT010000080.1 GCA_017397825.1 Bacillota bacterium
AAGCGTAGATTTCGTTCAGGTTGCTTTCTTTGACAACATCGGCCTTGGTAAGTCCTTTGGATTCAATCAGAGCCTGAAGCTGGGTCGGAAGGTCGCTTACAGTCAGTTCCTCCTGATGCTCCTGGAGGAAAACTTCTATGGAAACACTCTTTTTTAATTCGTTTTCAAGATTTGATGTACTTTTCTTTGGCATAATAGGCTCCTTTATGTTACAATTCTATCATATATTTTAGCAGTAAGCATAGCAAAAATGTTATGCACCATGCTAAAATAACAATAAAAAACTGATAAAAGGAAAACCGTAATGACAGAATACAGAGCACTTGTTAAAGAAGGCCATAAAGTAATAAGAATACTGAGCAAAAAAGCAGACAGTGTTGTGCTGCACATTCAGGATACTGACGATAAGGATTACATACTGCGGATATATTCTCAGGAAAAGAAGGTCTACAGAGTTCTGACACAGCGTGCTTTTGAAAATATGCCATATATAAGGGAGACGTATATAAAGGATGAATTTTTCCTGGTGGAGGAGGAATTTATTGATGGTGTGTCACTGCAGGAAATGGTTTCGGGCGGTGCCCGGTTTGAGCATGACCGTGCGGCGCAGATAACCGCTGAGGTCTGCAGGGCGGCAGCATTTCTCCACAAAAATTGTTTTATACATCGCGATATCAAGCCAGAACATGTGTTGCTCACTCCGGAAGGACGGATTGTACTGATTGATCTTGATTCCGCCATGGAAATACGACCGGACAAGCTTAATGATACTCAGCTTCTGGGGACTGCAATGTATGCTGCCCCTGAACAGTTCGGGCTGACCCGTTCAGATGTGAGGACAGATATTTACGCTATCGGTATTTTCCTCAATGAAATTGTTACGGGCTATCATCCTGCGGTGAAACAGTGCAGAGAAGGCGCACTGGCAGGAATAATCACAAAATGTATAAGCATGAATCCGGAAGACCGCTATCAGTCAGCAGAAGACCTGGCTGAAGCTCTGAGCAGACCGCATGCACCGAAGAAAATGAATAGCAGGCTTATAGCAATATTGGGAGCGGCAGCAGTAATTCTGGCAGCGATAATTTTTATAGCACCGGGCGGAGAGATTGAAGATCCTGTTACTCCTGACGATATCAAGCTGCCTGTGACAGAAACCATACCGCCTGTGACAGAAATCACCCCTGATACCAAGATGAATCAGCAGACTTCAGTATTAACTCTGCCTGAAGGATGCCTGCCTCTTTATAAAGAAATACAGCGCTCCCCTATATACTACAATTCCCGTTCGGGTGCCCAGAGTGCACCTCTTTACACAGACGACGGTGTGCTCATCGATCAGTCCTACCATGTTTACGCAGACGAGGCAATAGGAGAAATCATAGGGTGGAATCCTGAATTTGGAGGCTATGAGCTGTATTCAAGAGGGTGCAAAACCGGTGCAACAGGTTACATCCACGCTGAAAAAGACGGTAAGCACTATGTCATGCCTGTTATAATCCAGGGCGAGATTATGAGCATTTATTCCGGATTACCGGACTATAACGACTTTGCCAATTCATACCTTGAGCCGCAGCCCGGCAAGACTCCGGGAGAACTTGACCATATTACCTGGGAGTACGAGGCTGGAAAAGACACAGTCCTTTATATAGTTATCAACGGCGGCTTTGACAAGCTCATACCGCAGTGTACCAACGAGCATGTGACTATCGAAAGGTATCAGGGAGAGACCAACTGGCCTTATCCGATTTTCACACTGACTTTCAGAAGCCCTGAAGGCGGAGACGTACCTTTTGAGGTGAAATCTGACTATGGCAGACAGGTTCTGAGATTCATTGAAAAATAACAAGAGACCAC
>JAFQHT010000081.1 GCA_017397825.1 Bacillota bacterium
TATGGAACGGTCTTACCGACGTAGACCACCCTACTCAGATTCTGGCAGACCTTAAGACCATTGAAGAGCACGTTTCGAAGCCTCTTAACAATGTCAAGGGGGTTTTCTCAGGCGACATCAGAAACAACATGTCATACGCATGGATGTATGGCTGCGCAAAGATGGGCATGCACTACGTTGCATATGGTCCTGACGAACTGGCAGCACAGCTCGACCAGGAAGTTCTGGCTAAGGTCAAGGAAGTTGCAGACTACACAGGCGCAACTATTGAAATTTCCAGCAACCCAGAATGCCTCAAGGGTGCAGACGTAATCTATGCTGACGTATGGGCGTCCATGGGCGAAGAAGCTGAAATCCCTGAAAGAGTAAGACTTCTCACGCCTTACAAAGTTACAAAGGAACTCATGGCATCCACAGAAAATCCTGACTGTCTGTTCATGCACTGCCTGCCATCATTCCACGACTTTGAAACAAAAGTTGCCAAAGAAGCCATGGAAAGAGGCTACGATATCCGTGAAGTTACTGATGAAGTATTCAGAAGCAAGAACTCCGTAGTATTCGACGAAGCCGAAAACAGAATGCACACAATCAAGGCTGTCCTTGTGGCAACCATCGGCTAAAAAGACATTTTACCATTTATTCCTAAACATAGAAAACTCCCGGTTTGTTATTATAAACCGGGAGTTTTTCTTATTACTTTAAGCCAAGGAGTTGACGCGCTTCGTCAGGTGTTGCCACTTCACACCCAAAATCTTCAATGCATCTTCTTGCTCTTTCAATCAGCTGCATATTGCTTTCTGCAAGCACACCCTTCTTATAAATAAGGTTATCTTCCATTCCGACTCTTATGTTTCCTCCGGCTGCAATTGCAGTGTACATTACTTCCATTGCCCCTTTACCAACACCGAAGGCACTCCATGTCGAATCAGGAACAGCTTCTTTTAAGGCATTTCTCATAAGTATAACATTTTCTGCAGTTGCAGGAATTCCGCCTGCACAACCCATGCAGAACTGGAAATGAACAGGTGCTTTAAGATATCCATTTTTCAGATACCATGCCGCTTCGTGGATCATACCGATATCAAATACTTCTACTTCAGGCTTAACTCCACATTCCTGCATTGCAGTCCCCATTTTCATCAGGAATGGAGGATTATTGTTGAACACACCGAAGTGCATCCAGTTCATTGTTCCACAGTCGAAACTTGCCATTTCAGGACGAAGCTGTATAAAAGGTGCCATTCTCTGTTCTTCTGTATTTGCAATGCCTCCGGCTGCGGTTAAATTAAAAATTATATCGCAGTCCGGATGGTTTTCATGTACATAATCCATAACAGCTTTAAAGGTTTCGACTTTCATTGAATCGTTTCCTTCTTCATCTCTTACATGAACATGTGCCACAGAAGCCCCAAGTTTCCAGCACTGGTAGATTTCTTCACCAATTTCATGTGGCTGCAAAGGGATATTAGGGTTCTGTTCCTTTTTCGGCCATGCACCTGTTGTTGCAACGGTAATAATTCTTTTATCTTTTAAATCACCCATTTTTTCTACCTCTCATCAAGTATTTCCTCAATTGTTTTTATTTCCTTTTCAAACTGTCTCTTTCTGGTGGTTTGCAGAAAATTCAGCGTTTTAATATATTTCTCCATATATTCTTTCTGTTTCTGCAAAACATCGCTTTCTTCAGTAAAACCTTCGGTATCGGCTTTTTTCCATACCTCAGATTTTGCCTGCTTATTAATTCTGGAAAGAGCCGGGAATCTGTACACGTATTTGTACAGGCTTTCAGGCAATGTGACATCTGCACTGAAAGTTGCCCCCTCATCAAAACTCCATTTGCCTACTTCCTTTACCGATTCAGGAATTACAATTTCTTCTGCTTTGTAACATCCGGCAAAGGCATAATCCTCAATAGTTATTACACCCTCCGGAACATGCAGCAATCTGATCTTACCGTTCAGAAAAGCCGCTTTAGGAATTACTTCCCATGGCCACCATTTCACGTCATTGAAATTACCGCCGCTGAAAATTCCGTTGCCTATTTCAAGTTCATCACTAGCACACAGAAGTTTTCTTATGCCCGAAGTGCCCCTGAAAGCATAATCACCTATTTTTTTAAGAGTTGCAGGTAAAATCATTTCTTTTATATCGCAGTTCACAAAAGTTTCCTGCTCGATTTCTGA
>JAFQHT010000007.1 GCA_017397825.1 Bacillota bacterium
GTCGATGTTTTCGAAGTCAACCTTCTGACCAAGACCGTATCTTTCGAAGAGAGTCTTTGTGATTGCTGCTGTAAGAGTTGTCTTACCGTGGTCTACGTGTCCGATAGTACCGATGTTAATATGCGGTTTAGTTCTTTCAAATTTAGCTTTTGCCATTGTTATCATTCCTCCTAATTGTATAACGTTATTTTTTGGAAGTGTGGAATTGGGCGTCCCCAATTCCTCTCGGGGTTTTGCTCAAACCATATTAATTTTACCATATTTCAACGGTTTTGCAAACATATTTTTGTGTTGAGTTTGTGGAAAATCGGTAAAAGTACCAATCTTGTGCAAAATGTTGATGCCGGCAGCCAGTCATGGTATAATTAATGTAAGAAAATGTGTGTATTTCATCACTTTGCACGGAAAAAAGAGGTGCGTCATGTCGAAAGAAAAATTATCATTGATGGATATTCTGCGCAGAAGATTCCGGGCCAGAGCTGCTGTATCCGGTATTGCCGTTTCACGCTACCCCAAATCCTGGCATGCACAGACCGACTACAACCCGGTTCCTCCGGGAAGTGACAGACCCAAACCTGTCGACATGCGCCCAAAGGCCGTGGAAGAGCGTGAGAAGCAGGCGCGGAATTCCCTCATAGTTCCGCTGGTCACCATTGGCGGTGTGGTTTTAGTACTGGTTATTGCAGTATTGATAAAAGTTGGTTTTTAGATAAATGCAAAAATGATTAAAAGAGGTTGGGGGCAACCTCTTTTTACGTTTATATGTTTTTTATGTATCTGCACATCGGATAATTTGAACAACCATAAAACCGTTCACCTGCATGGATTCCTTTACGAGCGGTTCTCAAAACAAGGTTTCCACCACACCAAGGGCAAGTGTCTGTGCTCTGCAATTTTTTCTTTATTGTGTCTACATGCGAATCAATTAAAGTTTCCTCTAGGTTTGTAAACGATAAAAGCTGGTTATATATTTCCGATATAGTTTCTTCCGTTAAAACGGAATCACAATGTTTCCATATGCTTTTAATATAGAAATTCATCTCATTACGTCTAAAAACATAAACATCATCAGAATTAATGGTAACATCTTTGAGCTCACATCTATCAGAAAAAACAACCAAAGAATACATAGGTATATCCCACTCAGTAAGGAGCTCTTTCAAATACTTTATATGTGTTTTATTTTGCCATATTGGATTATAAAAATGATATTTTTCTACTTTTTTCGCTCCATACCACGTCTTCCCTGCATAAAGTGTAGATGTCCATGTTTTATACAGTTCGTTTCCAAAGATGTACCCCGAATAGTTTTTACTTTCAATTACGAATATGCCTTTTTCAGTAATGAATAGTAAATCTATCTCGGTTGTTTCACCATTTCTCTTTGGGATATACACATTATGAAGCACCATTCCATCATAGCCCCAAAATTTAATCCAGCCAAGTTTTGAAGATGCCAATAGCTCGCCCTGCTTGCCAATAACCTCAGGTGGCATAAAAATGCTTTTTAATATCCGAGAAAATATACCCATAACAGTCTCCCTGTAGAACCATATCTTTTTTGTGATTATACCATATTGAATATTCTGCTTCAACATTTAGCCACGCATTGAAAGAGCGTGACCAAAAAGCCGCAGAATCTTTAAATATCCTCTTCAAGCAGCAGGCGTAAATGCTGAAAAAACTTAATTTGTTAGTCAAATGTTAGTCAAATCTAAAATAATAAAAAAAATACAACTAAAAATTAGTAAATGAAAAAACCGCAACGCCACTATTTTCAATGGTTTGCGGTTTTTTACTTGGAGCTGCTTTCGCAGACTTGAGCGGCCTTGCCTGTCACTTGTCAATCGCAAGTCCGCCGGTCTTGGCTCCCAATACGGTCGCCTGCGACCCGTGTCCTGCTCGAATGTTCACCGGACATTCTCGCTTACGGCCACGCTCGGGGAGTTCAAGCCTGCCTTAAAACCAAAAACCAGAAAAGGACCCTCAAAAGGGTCCTTTTCTGGTTGGAGCTGTTGAGCAGACTTGAACTGCCGAACCTCTTCCTTACCAAGGAAGTGCTCTACCGACTGAGCTACAACAGCATATATATATGGCGCGGGTTTCAGAACCCACGCACTATATAATATCATTATTTTTCAAGATATGCAACTATTTTCTTTTTTATGCGCTGAAGTGCATTATCTACTGATTTAGGAGACTTTCCGAGGATTTCAGCAATTTCCACGTAGCTGTGACCCTTCAGTTTCAGAGACCAGACCTGCCATTCCAGACTGCTGAACATGCCGCTGTCGTGGGCCTGAAGGTCATCCAGGGCCTCTCTGAAAAGAATCATGACTTCCGGCTCGTTGTCCATGGATGCAGCGACCATGTCCCCCATGGTCATGTCCTGAAAATCGCCGTCAACTTCTTTGCTCAGTGACAAAGACTCATTAAGAGGCTGATGCTTCTGGCGGTTGGCTTTTTTGATAGCAGATACAATCTGGTTGTTTACGCATGTGTCGGCAAAAGTCTTGAAAGCCGCCTCTTTGTTGGCATCAAAACCTCTGATAGCCTTAAAAAGTCCTATCATTCCCTCCTGCACCACATCCTCGCTGTCTGCGCCGGCAATGTAGTACGCTTTTGCCTTGTTTTTTACGAAACCTTTGTACTTTTCAATGAGGATTTCCTCGGCGGTTTCGCTGCCCTCCTGGGCCATTTTCACCAGCTGTTCATCGGTGAGAATGTGCAAATTACTGAACTCCATCTCTCTGCTTTCTTACTTCGTAGATAATAACTGCTGCGGCGTTGGACGCGTTAAGGGAAGTGATTTTTCCCACCATAGGCATGGATACCACGAAGTCACACTTGTCCTTAACCAGCTTGCTGATGCCGAAGCCTTCACTGCCGATTACCACTGCCAGCTTGCCTTTAAGGTCAGCCTTATAGTATTCCTGGCCGCCCATGTCGCAGGCTGCAACCCATATGCCCATTTCCTTAAGCTCGTCGATGGTCTGGGCGATGTTTGTAACCTTTACGCATGGCATATATTCAATTGCACCGGCAGATGCTTTGGCAACCACTTCTGTCAGGCCGCATGCACGTCTCTTTGGAATGATTACACCGTGAGCACCAGCACACTCAGCAGTACGCATGATTGCGCCCAGATTATGCGGGTCTTCCAGGTTGTCAAGTATAATGATGAAAGGATCTTCACCCTTCTCTGCTGCACGGGCAAAAATGTCTTCCATTTCAGCGTATTCGTAAGGGCTGATGTATGCTGCAACACCCTGGTGTGCCTGGCCTTGAGCGATTCTGTCGAGGGCTGCTTTTTCAACCTTCATTACAGGAATGCCCGCGTCCTTGGCCATTGCCAGGATTTTAATCATGGAGCCTTCTGCAGAGCTTACAACAAGTTTGTCGATTTCTCTGCCATTTTTGAGTGCTTCTGTCACAGGGTTTCTGCCTACGATTACGTTAGGATTAGGTTCGTCAAATCCTCTGTCAGCAAACTGCTCTCTTCCTGCTCTGTCAGGTCTTGCCGGTCTTTCAGGGCGGGACTTGCGTTCGCCGCGCATTTCGCGGCTGCCTGAGCTTTCGCCGTAAGAAGCATATGCTGCTCTGCTGCTTGGGCGTTTTGTGTTGTGATTATCTCTTCTGTTTTTTATCTTTGCCATTATTTCTCTCTCTTATATTCTAAAAACTGATACTGTATTCCGTTCTCTTCCTGCACATCGCTGTGCCACACAATTTTATAGTCCTCAAGCAGGTCTGCATTTTTGATAAAAGCGTCTGCATCGAACTCGCCGAAAATCTTGGTGATGAACAGGCTGTCACACTCTTCCATAAGCATGTTGTAAACTGTAGCACCGCCGATAATCATTACATTTTCCGGATCGTACTTAGCACATTCTTCGCGTAGCTCATCCATGGTGTGGACCACGGTGCATCCTTCTTTTTCGAAGAAAGGATTGGCTGTGAGCACGATATTGGTTCTGCCCGGAAGAGGCTTTCCGCCAGGCAGGCTTTCAAGGGTTTTGCGTCCCATGACAACTACCTTGCCCAGGGTTCTTTCTTTAAAATATCTAAGGTCGCCGGGCAGATGTGTGAGAAGCCCTCCATCCTTGCCGATTCCCCAGTTTCTGTCTGCTGCAACAATCATGTTCATGTGTGTCACCTCAAATCGTTAAATTGCAATAGGAATATTAAGTATCTGCGGATTTTTCTGATAATCTTCAATAATAATGTCGTCCACCGTGAAATCATAGAAATCCTTCACGTCAGGATTCAGCCTGAACTTAGGCGCCGGATACTGCGGGCGCTTGATCATTTCTTCGATTACAGGTACGTGTCTGTCGTAAATATGCGCGTCGGAAATCATATGCACCAGCTCACCTGGAACCAGCCCGCTGACCTGAGCAAACATGTGAACCAGCACTGAGTACTGCACCACATTCCAGTTATTTGCTGCCAGAATATCCTGGGAACGCTGGTTGAGGATTGCGTTGAGCTTGTTGCCTGTGACGTTGAAAGTCATGCTGTAAGCACAAGGCTCCAGTCCCATTTCAGAAAGATCAGCAAAATTGTATATATTGGTCATGATTCTTCTGGAATAAGGAGTATTCTTCAGCTGCCAGAGCACATTGTCAACCTGATCCATTTCACCCTGGGCGAACTTGTATTTAACGCCCATCTGGTAGCCGTAAGCCTTGCCGATGGAACCGTTTTCGTCAGCCCATTCGTCCCAGATGTGGCTTTTCAGGTCCTTGATGTTGTTGGACTTTTTCTGCCAGATCCAGAGGATTTCGTCCACTGCGGATTTGATAGCAGTCGGTCTTAATGTGAGTGCAGGAAATTCTTCCTGCAGGTTGTATCTGTTAACCACGCCGAAAGTTTTGATAGTGTGAGCCGGAGTTCCGTCCTCCCACTTGGCACGGACAGTCTGGCCTTCTGATGAAAAACCATTGTCCAGAATTTCGCGGCACATATTTACAAATAAAACGTCTGCTTTACTCATGGGAACGTCCTCCTTCAATTATTTCAAAAGCTTTATATATGATTTCTTCCATTCTTTCGTTCTGCCCGTCAAGATGCAGCCAGCCGATAAGTGCCTCAAAGGCTGTTGCCAGTTTATATGTCACAGGGTCCGCGCTGCGGGCTTTGGAAGAGGTTTTGTGGTTTCTTGCACGCTTGGCAAGGGAAACTTCCTCTTCAGTAAGAAAGTCCGTCATAAGGGCTTTTAAGGCCTTTGCCTGGCCATCCGCGCACACGAAATGAACCGCGTACTTGTGGAGCATGTCCACATTGGGAATGCCTGCTTCAAGCACGTGTTTCCTTGCATAAATTTCATAGACGGCATCGCCTATGTAAGCCAATGCCGTCGTGTTGATATCTTTAGGATTTAAGTTAGTCATTACTGTTCCTTAATTACCTGGACACCCTGTGGAGTGTCCTTTAAAGTGAAGCCCTTCGCCTTGAGGCTGTCTCTGATTTCGTCAGCCTTGGCAAAGTCCTTAGCCTTTCTTGCAGCCTGACGCTGGTCTATGAGTTCCTGGATTTCAGGGTCGATTTCAACCTTTTCTTCAATGTCCTGCTGAAGAAGACCAAGAACTGTTGTAAGTTCCATGAGAACTTCCAGAGCCTTTTCTGCGAATTCCTTGGTTGCACCGCCAGCCACCGCAGTATTGATTGCTGTGATAAGGCCGAAAACTGCGGAAATTGCATCCGCTGTATTGAGGTCATCTTCCATTGCTTCGATAAACTCTTCTCTGAACTTGCCGAATCCTGCAAGTTTTTCCTTTTCAGCATCGTTCATGGTGCCGCTTCCTGTAGCGATAAGGTGTTTCAGGTTGGACTTGGCGTTTCTCATTCTTGCCAGACCATTCTTGGACTGAATAAGAATGTCTTCACCAAAATCAATAGGTCCTCTGTAGTGACCGCTGAGAATAAGGAATCTGAGTACTTCACCGTCATAAATCTGGAGAAGGTCTCTTACAGTCTTGAAATTGCCAAGAGACTTGGACATCTTGGTGCCGTCAACGTTGATGTAGCCATTGTGCATCCAGTAATTTGCAAAGCAGCATCCGTTGTGAGCTTCGGACTGCGCGATTTCGTTTTCGTGGTGAGGGAACTGAAGGTCCGCACCGCCTGCATGGATGTCGATAGTTTCGCCAAGGAACTTTTTAGCCATAGCAGAGCACTCAATGTGCCAGCCAGGTCTGCCCATGCCCCATGGAGATTCCCATGCGATTTCACTTTCTTCCTTGCGGGCTTTCCAGAGTGCGAAGTCCAGCGGGTCTTCCTTCTTTTCGCCTACTGCGATTCTTGCCCCTGCGATAAGGTCTTCGATATTCTTGCCGGAAAGCTTGCCGTAACCTTCGAACTTTCTTGTTCTGTAATATACGTCACCATCAACTTCGTAAGCATAGTCTTTTTCGATGAGGTCTGCAACGAATCTGATAATATCGTCAATTGTCTTGGATACCTGCGGATGTACAGTTGCCTTCTTTACATTGAGGGCAGCTGCGTCTTTGTAGTATTCTTCGATATACTTTTCGCTGACTTCAGGTGCAGTGATTCCTTCTTCCTTGGCTCTGTTGATGATTTTGTCGTCAACGTCAGTGAAGTTCTGAACGAACTTTACCTTGTATCCTCTGTATTCCAGATACTTTCTCATAGTGTCAAACACTACGAAAGGTCTTGCATTACCGATGTGGAAAAAGTTATATACTGTAGGTCCGCAGACATACATCTTAACCTTGCCTTCTTCGATAGGCACGAATTCTTCTTTTCTTCTTGTAAGTGTATTATAAATTTTCACTTTTTTCTCCTCCTGTGTTTTCATCAGAAAGTTTTATTTCAGCTTCCAGAATGTTCTGAACCATGCTGCATTCGCCGCGGTCTCCGCAGTCTGCACAGTTTCCTGTTTCTCCCGAAAGTACTTCATCATCATTGCCGCCGGCGCAGTCACTGCAAAGAGAAAGATCTTTGTACTCAGCCTTCAGCAGATTTTCCAGTGCCACTATACGTTTGCGCAGGCATTCGATTTCAACCGCAACAGGATCCGGCAGATCTACCTGATTCATATCCTGAGTAGTGTTCTTCCCATGGCGTCTTACGATAGTTCCCGGAATACCTACAACAGTACATCCGTCCGGAACCTCCTTGAGTACTACAGAACCGCCTCCGATTTTTACATCATTACCCACGCGGAAAGGCCCGAGGACCTTAGCTCCTGTACTGATAACTACTCTGTCCCCGATGGTCGGATGACGCTTGCCTGTATCTTTACCTGTACCACCCAGGGTTACACCCTGATAAATAGTAACATCGTCACCGATTTCAGTAGTCTCACCGATTACCACCGCCATACCATGGTCGATGAAACATCTGCGGCCGATTTTTGCGCCCGGATGAATTTCAATTCCCGTAAAAAATCTGGCCAGCTGAGAAATTATTCTGGCAAACAGTTTTAAATTATGATTATACATCCAGTGCGCCGGTCTGTGCAGAATCAACGCCCAGATTCCCGGATAACAAATCAGGATCTCCAGGCCGTTTCTTGCAGCCGGGTCCTTCTCCAGGGCCGCTCTGATGTCTTCACGAACATTTCTGAAAAAAGCCACGCGTTATTCTTCCTCCACAACTTTGATAGTTTTGATTACCTGTTTTTCAAATGGACAGTCCATTCTGTCTCTTCTTACGCTTACAATCTGGTCTGCAACTTCCATACCTTCAGTAATCTTACCGAAAGCAGCATACTGGCCGTCAAGATGAGGAGCCTTTGCAACCATGATGAAGAACTGAGAACCAGCTGAGTTCGGCATCATGGATCTTGCCATTGAAAGCACGCCTCTTGTATGCTTCAGGTCATTCTTTACACCGTTTGCAGCGAATTCACCCTTGATAGTGTGACCAGGGCCGCCAGTACCGTTACCCTTAGGGCAGCCGCCCTGAATCATGAAATCAGGAATTACTCTGTGGAAAGTAAGTCCATCATAAAATCCGCTGTTTGCTAAATTTTCAAAATTTTCTACTGAGATAGGTGCGTGTTCAGGATAAAGTTCACCCTTCATAACACCGCCGTTTTCCATTTCAATAATTACTTTTTTCATTTTATTCTCCTTATGTTTCAGGTGTCCAAAGAACACCACAGTCATTTTTTAATAATACCCCCGTCTTGCCGGGACAAACCATTTATTTTTCTGCATTTACGATTTCGATTGCATACTTGATAGCCTCTTCAACTGACATTTCTGTCTTTTCTGCGTCTCTTCTCAACTTGTACTCAACGATGCCTTCGCCGGCTCTCTTACCTACTGTAATTCTTACAGGGAAACCGATAAGGTCTGCATCCTTGAACTTAACGCCAGGTCTTTCGTCTCTGTCGTCGAGAACCACTTCAACACCTGCAGAAAGCAGTGTCTTGTAGATGTTTTCTGCAACGCCTGCCTGAACTTCGTCATCAGGTTTAACCAGAGTGATGATTACGTGGTAAGGTGCCACTGACATAGGCCAGATGATACCGTTTTCGTCATGGTGCTGTTCAACTACTGCAGAAAGAGTTCTTGTTACCCCGATACCGTAGCAGCCCATTACGATGTCCTGATCCTTCTGGTTTTCATCCTTGTAAGTTGCACCCATTGCCTTGGAGTATTTTGTTCCCAACTTGAATACCTGACCAACTTCGATACCTCTTGCGTGCTTTACAGGTGCTCCGCATACAGGACAAGGATCGCCTACCTTGAGAGTCTTAAGGTCAACTACAAGGTCACCCTTGTAATCTCTTCCGTAAGTAAAGTTCTTAACGTGGTGGTCAGACTTGTTGGCACCAGCGCAGAGGTTCTTAAGGCCGACAAGTTCGCTGTCAACAACACTTTTGCAGTCATGAAGGCCCTGAGGTCCTGTGAAA
>JAFQHT010000082.1 GCA_017397825.1 Bacillota bacterium
ATATGGTCGCGGTGGTCGTTTGCGTAAAAAGCTTCCACATAATCACGCAGGTCCGCTGCCTTGATTTTACCTTCATACTGAGGGAGTTCCAGAACTTTGTGACCAGCGTGCTCAATAGCACCGGCTTCATTGGCAACTATATGTCCTGTCTTTGCTGCAATGACTCCTTCATAAGATGCAAGCAGAGAAGAAATCACAATCTGGTTGGTCTGAGTTCCTCCTGCAATGAAATGAACATCTGCCTGCGGACAGCGGCATGCTGCCTTTATTTTTTCTTTGGCACTGTCGCAGTAATGATCTTCTCCATAACCGGGCAGCTGCTCAAAATTGGTTTTCATCAGCTTTTCAAGAATTTTAGGATGAGCCCCTTCGTTATAATCACATGCAAATGATAACATAGTCAGTCCTCCCTTTCAGTTTATTTTTCATGGCGTTTTTTCCACGCCTTTATTTCTTCAAGATGTTTTTTGTACCGTGCTTCCAGTCCTTGTTCTGTCGGAAAATAATACTCGGTGCCCTTCATTGAATCAGGCAGGCAGCTCATGGCCGTGAGTTTTTCTTCTGTGTCATGAGCATACTGGTAGCCGCGGCCGTAATCAAGTTCTTTCATAAGTTTCGTCGGTGCATTGCGTATATGCAGCGGCACCGGTTCAGCCGCATTCTTCGAAGCGTCCCACTTGGCATTTTCGTAGGCCATGTAAAGAGCATTGGATTTGGGTGCCAGTGACATATGCACCACCGCCTGTGTCAGATGTACGCTGCACTCAGGCATGCCGATAAAATGACAGGCCTGGTATGCTGCTACTGCAGTGGTCAGTGCATGCGGATCGGCCATCCCCACATCTTCGCTGGCAAACCGCACAACCCTGCGGGCAATATACAGCGGGTCTTCTCCTGCTTCCAGCATGCGGGCAAGCCAGTAAACAGCTGCATCAGGATCCGAGTTTCTCATAGACTTATGCAGTGCCGAAATCAGGTTGTAATGCTCTTCTCCGGTCTTATCGTATAACAGCGATTTACGGGAAATACACTGTTCCATAGTTTCTTCAGTTACAGTAATCGTACCGTCTTCTGCCACATTGCCGTTGAGAACAACCATTTCCAGAGTCAGAAGTGCTGTGCGGGCATCACCGTTTGCAAACACAGCAATTGCCCTGAGCATATCCTCTGTAATATTAACCTTTTCTTTGCCGAATCCTCTCGGATCGGTAATTGCTCTGGCAAGAAGTTCTGTCAGTTCCTCTGTCTGCAGTGCCTGAAGGACGAAAACTTTGCACCTGGAAAGCAGGGCGCCGTTAATTTCGAAAGAAGGGTTTTCTGTGGTGGCACCAATCAGAATTATACTGCCTTTTTCCACGAAAGGCAGGAAAGCATCCTGCTGGGCCTTATTGAATCTGTGGATTTCGTCTACGAAAACAATGGTCCGTTCACCGTAAAGGCGGTTGTTTTCGGCCTTTTTCATCACTTCACGTATTTCGCGGATACCACTTGTGACCGCCGAGAAGTCAATGAATGCAGACTTTGTACGGCCTGCGATAATGCGGGCCAGAGTAGTTTTGCCTACGCCGGGCGGTCCCCAGAACACCATGGACGAAATCTTATCTTCTTCGATGAGTCTGCGCAGAATTTTACCTTCGCCCAGAAGGTGTTTCTGCCCCACAAAATCCTCCAGATCCTGCGGACGCAGCCGTGCAGCCAGAGGCTGATTATTCATATTTGTGTCGAAAATTGTCATCTGTTCCATTTTCCAGCTGCGCCTCCTGCGCCCTTTTTAAGAACTGCCTGGTGTTATTTTTTAAGTTTGAGTCCGTCGCTGAAAGCTTTGCCCACAACTTCACCCAGTCTGCGGTATTCATGAGACACAGGGTCATATGTGATAGGATCCAGCTTGGTAACATCGATATTTCCATCTGCATCAAGGATGCTTTCGTCAGCGCATACATTGACGATTTCGCCTACCATGCGGCAGTTTTCTGCATCGTAGCTCTTGAAAGTACATTCAACAGCCATAGGCAGCTCGTCAATAAGAGGTGCATTGACAAATTCAGACCTGGTTGTATGAAGTCCGGACTTTGTCATTTTTTCAGGTTCGTCATTGCCTGACACAACTCCCACATAATCACACTCAACCACGTGAGCCGCATCTGCAAAGCTTACAGTAAAAGCTCCGCTTACCAGAATGTCCTTTACAGTTTTGTGAAAAGGACTGAGGCACAGTGAAATTTCAGTGTCTTCACTCATGCCGCCCCATGCTGCGTTCATTGCGTTCGGCTTGCCCTCTTCATCGTAAGCCGCCACGATAAAAACAGGCATAGGATATAAATAAGGCTTTGCGCCGAAATTTTTTCTCATAATGTTTTCTCCTTTCAGTAAAGAAACATATCAGATTACTGATTACCTTCGTCAGCTTCTTCAACCACCAGCTGCTCCTGCGGAAGGGCCGCATCAAAAGTGGCTCTGACAACGGCCTGCGGTATATTTGCTGAAACTTTTGCATACTTGCCGCGAGCCTCTGCCTCTGCTTCTATAAGTCTGAGCATTTCAAGAAGAAGCTGCCGGTTCATGCCGCCTCCCCGCCAGTGGAAAGTAAGGGTTCTGCCTTTTTTGACTGCCTGAGCAGCACGCTTACTCACATCTTCCATTCTGGTAAAAGAAAGCTTCTTTGCCTTATAATAGAACCGGTCACCATCGCTGCATTCAGGTATTTTCCAGATTACCTGCTCATGGTCCCTCTGAATCTGGCTGTCGCTGAGCATAAAGTAATCATAACGTTTTTCGCTGCCTTTACCCAGAGAATTGTCAAAGGTAGCATCTATGTGATAATACTTTCCGCCGGCCTTCACCACATTCCAGGCGTGGCGGTATTTAATTCCCTTTTCAGGGTTTGCCTCAGAAATTGCAATGGTACACCAGATGCCCAGTTCGTCACAGAGCATCTTTACCGACTTGGCAATACCTTCGCAGACTCCCACCCCCTGTCCCATGGGGCCGATGATTTCGTGGGAATACTGCTTTTTCAGTTTATCGTAAGTAACATTTTCGCAGATAAAATCGTGAATATACAGCAGTTTTTCTTCTTCAGAAAGATTCATTGCCGGGCGGGCCAGTTTAGTCGTTCTTGCTGCCAGAGCCTGCTGATGTTCCTTTATTTTTTTCTTTTCAAAGAGATATTCCGGCACCACTTCCACGCTTGTGGAATTATCATAAAACCGGTACTTTATACCCTCAGAATAGAACAGCTCCGGATGATCAAGCCTCATGAGGAAATGGACATCAAAGAGTTCCCTTTCTCCGCCAAGGCGAGGTACAGCAAAAGAGGGTTCAAGTGATCTGAACCCTTCGAGCATGGCATAATATGCAGCCTGCTGCTGTTTATTCATCTGGTTGTAATAGTGATGGGTCGCCATTGGCCCTCCTTTGCGAAAAATGTTTTATCTTTTTATTTTGCCCAGAATACTCTGCCGTCTTTTCTTGGAGCTGCTTCAGGAGCTTCACAGTCAGGATAGCCTACGATAAGATGGCCGATACCTTCGTATTCACCTTCTGCACCAAGGTCAGCAAGTAAAGCTTTGTATTCTTCAGTTTCAAATTCTTCCTTTGCTCTGTGAACCCAGCAGCTGCCAAGGCCGAGAGCATGTGCAGCCAGCATCATGTTGCCCATAGCGAGGCTGCCGTCATATGCATAAGTAGGATATTTTTTATTGCCCAGTACAATGAGGACTGCAGGTGCTCCGTAGAACGGGTCAAAACCTTCGCCCTTGCCCATAATCTGAGCGTTGGAAAGTGAAAGCTTGTCTCTCAGCTCTTTGTCTGTAACTGCAACGATGATTGCAGACTGTTTGCCCATGCCGCTTGCCGCATAAAGGCCTGCTTCAATAATCTGTTCAAGCGCTTCCTGCGGAACAGCATCCGGCTTATAATTACGCACTGTACGTCTTTCTCTGAGTGCTTTTAATACTTCATTCATTGGTATATACCTCCTGTTTTCTTTTTTTCTTATCCTTCAAGTACTTTGTTTAAGAAAGCAACCATGCCTGCTTCCATTTCATCCTTAAGATCTGCATAATTGTGGATTTCATGGCGGTAGCCTTCATAAAGTTTAGTCTCAACACTATGTCCTGTTTCTTCCAGCCACTGAGAAACCTGTTTTACGCCTTCACCGTATGAACCACAAGGGTCTTCATCGCCGGCAATATTGTAAATAGGCAGGTTCTGAGGAACTTTTGCTGCCCACTGCGGAGTATTTACTTCAGCAATCATTTCCACGAACTGGAGAAGTGCTTCATTGGAAGTAGGTTTAGTGAATGCATCAAACGGGTCTGTTGCATGGTCAATCTGAACATATGGGTCATGACAGATCCACTCGTTGCCCAGCTTTACTTCTTCAATACGTGCAAAAAGTCCGCCCAGCATGCTTCCCAGAAGTGCAGGATCTGCTTCTGCTCCCTTTCCTGCCTCAACAAGAGGTCTGAGCATGCTGATGCCTTCTTCACAAGGAACTGCACCAGGGCCCACAGTACCGCATATAATCGCACCTGTCAGTTCATCACCGTATTCTGCCATAAACTGACGGAGAATTATGGAGCCCATGCTGTGACCATAAATAAAGTAAGGCAGATCAGGGTATTTTTCCTGTACAATCTGCTTCAGTGTGTGCTCATCTTCCATCATTGTCTTGCAGCCTTTTGTGCCCCAGTTTCCCCATGTATCGTTTTCAAGAGCAGTTTTGCCGTGACCCACGTGGTCGTCTGCTGCAACGATAAAACCTGCATCCATGAGTTTCACAATCATATGAAAATATCTTCTGGAATGTTCACCAAAACCGTGAACCAGCTGCACGATACCCTTAGGTGCGCATGCAGGAACATAAATCCAGCCATAAACATCCTGTTTTTCATCGAATGAACGGAATTTCACTTCATGTAACATATGTGTACCTCCTGTTTTCTTTTATATTAAATTTTACCTGATAACTGAAAAATACTTTTTCTTCCTGCGGTATACTCTTTTGAAGTAACATGCATCAGAAGTTCTTCCAAAGAAGCGGTCATTGCCACTCCACAGACAGTCCAGCAGAAAGGTACTGCCACCGGACTGATAATCGAATACGGCACAGCGAAAACAAACAATCCGCTTGCCTTGTTAAGGTATGTATGCTGGGATGCAAAACGGTGGTATTTCAATGCTGCAGTCGTATATGAAATAATTCGTACCGCCAGTATCGCACCAACCATAACCCAGATTTTTTTCGGCAATACAACCCACATTACAGGGAATATCTTTATAAGCATTACTGCATAAAACAACAAGTCTGCAATACTGTCCAGCTTTGCACCAAAATCGCTGGTAGTCCCCATCTTTCTTGCAATCCAGCCGTCAAGAACATCTGTAATCCCCGAAACTGTGTACACTGTCAGAAACAACGGTGAAAGAGGCTCAATAAACAGCAGACTGGCTGTTCCGGCAATTCTCACCGCAGATATATAATTGGGTAATTTTTTGTGAACAAATAATCCTTTCTTTTCCCCTTCCATAATCTCTTCACTTCCTTATTTATGCAAATTATTTTTTCTTGTCTACTTTAATGGTTGCGGCGTAAGCACTGTTGCACAGGCCGAGAATCGCTGAGGTGATGAACAGAAGTTCAATGCCCAGAGTCTGCCATATCCATCCTCCGAAAAGGGCAATAAAAATTGTAATTGCGTGGTTGATTGATACACCTGTCGAAATAGTAGCTTTCACTTCTTCCTGCGTATCAGAAAGGTCCTGCACATAAAGGTTTGATGCCATGGATGCCAGAGAAATCACCGCATCCAGCACATAATTAATGCAGCATACGATAAAGGCAACTTCCATAGGGAACAGATGATGTGCGAACCCGTAGAAGAAGCATACTATCACCAGAATCAGTGTATCTGCCACCATTACCACTTTATAACCCAGCGTGTCGATGATTTTGCCGACCACCGGTGATGCAAAGAAACATGCAACAGCAGAAACTGCAAAGAGCAGGCTTATTGTAGCTGCATTTGCCCCGTAAAACAGGATCAGCACATAAGGTCCGAAGGTAAAAAACACCTGCTTGCGGGCGCCGTAGAACATTTCCAGCATATAAAACTTATTGTATTTTTTGTTGAAATAGAAGCGGCGTTTGCTTTCGTCAGTTTTGCTTTCACCTTTGATTCTGAACGCAAAAATCATGCTGACAGCAACCAGGCCTGTGGCAATAAGGAAAAACGGCTTGTATGGCTGCTTTTCCGCAAAGAAAGCAAATACCACAACGATTACCAGATAACCGGCAAGAGTACCTATCTGGTACGATGCATTCTGTGCACCAAGTGCGCTGCCGCCGTGCCCCGGATTGGCATATTCCAGAGAAAGAGTATTCTTCATACCCAGCTGAATATGTTCCCCCAGAGAATAAATGCAGATTGCCATGGTTGCAAGAACCTTTACCGGCGGCAATACAGAAATCATGGCCATACCGATGAGCATAATGACTGCACCTGCCTTGTACAGTGCGCTGGCGGAAAGCATATAGAACATTGCCAGTATAAACACCAGCATGATTCCCGGCAGTTCCCTGAAAAATTCAGTAATACCTCTGTCCATCTCACCCATGCCTACTACTTCAGCAAGATAGTTGTCCAGCATGCCTTTATAAAGACCGTACGCAAGGCCTGTAATCAGAATTGAAAGGAGCAGTGCCTTGTACATGGAGTCCGGCCGGAAAGTTTCTTTAAGATTTGTAAGTGAATTACCTTTTTTCATATGTATCCTCTTTTAATTATTTATCTTTTCTGAATCTGAGGAACCAGTCCAGTGCATATGTATCCTCACCAGGTACATTTACAGCATCTGCGGCTTCTTGGGCAGTTACAGGAGTAGGCACAATAAGATCGTCACCAGGCTGCCAGTTGGCAGGTGTGGAGCAGTGGACCTCATCAGCCTTCTGAAGGGCCTGGATCATACGCTTAATTTCATCGAAATTACGTCCTGTTGTCAGCGGATAGTAAATTATTGAACGGATGATTCCCTCCGGGTCAATTACAAAAACTGCGCGGACAGCCTGAGTGCTGGACACATTGGGCTGAAGCATTCCGTACAGGGTAGAAACCTTGGTGTTAAGGTCCGCAATTACCGGAAAATCAATTTTTATATTCTTCATTCCATTCCACTCAAAAGATTCTATTGCGCGGACCCACGCAATGTGTGAATAAAGAGAGTCCACAGAAAGCCCCAGCAGTTCCACATTCATTTCTCTGAACTCTTCCTGCATGGAAGCCAGTGTCATGAATTCTGTTGTACATACAGGTGTGAAATCAGACGGGTGTGAAAAGAAAAGAACCCATTTACCTTTATAGTCTTCCGGAAAGTTTATAGTTCCGTTAGTTGTCAGTGCTCTGAATGCAGGAGCTTCATCTCCTATAAGTGGTAGTCTGTTTAATGTTTCTGTCATGATTCTACTCTCCTTCCAGTTGTGTAATGAGTTTATCCACAGTTGTATAGCGTTCATTTTTGAATGCCAGCATTATATCTTCTTCAAGCTGCTGCTTCTTACGGTCTGTTTCAAGATAGCTGTAGTCAAAATATTTTTCGTAAACCATCTTGCGGAAGTTACGTGCGCGGATTCTCCGTACTGTGCCCTCTTCCACAAGGAGCACGTAGTCTGCACAGTTTGCCACCAGATAAAAATCGTGGCTGACCATGAGCACAGTGCCTTTGTACTCTGCGATGGCACGTTCCAGGGCCATCTGTGCGTAAATATCAAGATGGCTTGTCGGCTCGTCCAGAATAAGGAATTCTGCACCAGATGCTGCTACAAGAGCAATCTGAAGCAGATTCTGCTCTCCGCCGGAAAGCTGCCATACCTTCTGGTCCAGTACGTCAGCCGGCAGACAGTATTTTTCAATATATTCTGCAATTCTGGTTCTTGAGCCGAAGCCTTTTTCCTGCATGAGCTGATATACAGTCAGATCAGATTCTGCAGCTTCTCCCTGAAGCTGGGACATGCAGGCGTGTTTTATATTTTCGTTGATTGTGATTGAAGGATTATCGTTCTTTAAAATATCTCTGATAAGGGTTGTCTTGCCTGTGCCGTTGGCACCTACGATGGCAACTTTTTCCCCTTCCATAATTTCGAAGTTTACGTCCTGAAGGAGTTCTT
Source organism: Bacillota bacterium (assembly GCA_017397825.1). Lineage (GTDB taxonomy): Bacteria > Bacillota > Clostridia > Peptostreptococcales > Anaerovoracaceae > SUG1106. The sequence goes on from JAFQHT010000082.1 coordinate 8,168, forward strand.
TGTCGAATTCCACCTGATAATCAGAAATTTTCAGAACGGTGCACGGCTCTGACGGGAATGGACAACCCATGCAGTCTGTTTCCACAAAATCATCATCTTCTGTTTCAATCACCGGCAGCACAATCTGCGGCTCTCTGACTTCGATGAAAGGTGCCTTGATCTGACGGGCGATGAGGCGGTCAAGCTGAGACTGCTTGGCATTTACCATCTTACCCACTTCCGGGTTGACCATGTCAGAAGCACGCTTTCTGAACTTTGCCACCATTTCTTCGGTACGCTGAATTTCTTCCTGTTCAGCGATATTCTGAAGCTTCAGCTCAAGTTTTTCGCGGAGCTGAACGCAGCGGTACTGGCTGTAGCTTCCGTCAAATTCCTGAAGATCGCAGTCCTCCAGATGGAGGATTTTGTTGAAGCAGTGGCTGAGCAGATAACGGTTGTGGGTGATTACAAGGAGCGTTCCCTTGTAATTGTTTATGAGCTGGCTCAGGCTGCCGAGATTGCCGAAATCCAGGAAAACGTCCGGCTCGTCCAGAATAAGCAGGTTCGGTGCAAGAAGCATTTCCTTCATAATCTGCAGCACCTTGTACTCGCCTCCACTGATCTGTGAAACCTTGGTTTCTGCCAGGTCTGTCATCCCTGCAATATAAAGCTGCCTGTGTATGTTATTTTCGTAGTTGTCGCCGTCCATGGCTTCGTTGAGATCAAGAAGGGCCTGATACTTTTCAAAAAGCTCTTCCATGTTTTCGCCGGCAGCCATTTCGTCGCAGACACGGGCAATTTCCTCCTGAGTTTCCAGGAAACGCTGGCTCAGGAATTCAAAAACAGTTCTGTCCTGATTCTTGTCACGGATACTGAACTGGCTGGCATAGCCCATGCGGCACTGCTCATCTCTGATGATTCTGCCGTCGTAATTATATTTTTCATCGTCCATGATCATTTCCACCAAGGTGGACTTGCCGGTGCCGTTGCTGCCGATAAGGGCGCAGTGCCGGCCTGCCTCAATGGTAAATGAAATGTCCTTATATAAGTCTTTTGCAGGAAAACCATATGAAAGATTTTTTACCTGAATCATTTTTCACCTCTAAATAATTTCCTTGTTGAAATGGCCTCTGGTGTCTGTTTCCTGATTAAAAAGCACCTTGTCCAGAGTACCTGCCAGTTTGCGCTGTGCATTTTCGACAATTTTCGTAGTTTCAGCCCCGGTCTCAGTGGTGAAATTGAGGCGGAAAGCATGGATGCCGCCCATTTCAGCCAGTCCCGGCATTTCGTCCATAAGATTGAGGAACTTGCCGTTGAGAATTGTTGTGGCACAGTTATCGTTGGCCAGGTCAGGGTGGGACAGAACCGGAAAGCTGCCGTACTCGTCCCTGATTTCGTAGTTCTTCGTCTTACATGTACCGCAGAGACCCATTTTGCGCAGCGGGCAGTATTTTGTAAAAAGCAGAGGTGCCCGGCCGTACACGATCATTTCCAGTGCAGGATATCCGCCGTTGGCCTCGTAGTAAGCCTTTATCATATCGCCTATCTGCGTTCTGTTAAGTTCGTAAGAAAGAGTCACCCTTTCGGCTCCCAGTCTGTGGAGCTCATAGCAGGCTTCCGAGTTGACCA
>JAFQHT010000008.1 GCA_017397825.1 Bacillota bacterium
TAATCTTTGTGAGCATGGACTTGTCCGGCTTAATGCCTCCTTTCTGAGCGCAGAAAGCGATTTCATCAAGTGATGCTCCGCTTGGGAAAGCATGTCCGAGTGCTACGCCCAGCCTGTCCAGAACCTGACCGTAAGCAAGGTCTCTGGAGCCGCCAACAATTTCGAAAACTCCGGTTTCATTATCCACGAGAACCGCTTCAGTGGTACCGCCGCTGAAATGAAAGCAGATAAGCTTGTCCAGCTCAGCCATTTCAGAGTAATGTTTTACCGCTTCAATATGACCTTCCTGATGAGAAAACTCATAAAGAGGAACTCCCAGGGCCGAAGCAACTGCCCGCGCATAGCCTGCTCCTGCCGTAAAAACAGGCATATAGGAACCTGTTACAGGTCTTGGACGAGTGGAAACTGAAACACTGCCTATATCTGCACGGATGTTTTCATCAGCCAGAGCTTCTTCAATAACCTGCGGAAGTCTCTGAACATGCTGAAAAAGCGCCTCAGACTGCCTGAGGCCCCTTTCTCCGCTTTTAACCTCCAGAAGTTTCTGATGGTTGTATAATATATTTCCTTCTGCATCAACAACAGACACGGAAGTCTTGTAATTGCTGGTATCAATTCCGAGTGAAAGCAGTCTGCTCATTTATTTTTCCACTTTTCCCAGGATTGCGTTGATAAACTTAGGTGATGTTTCTGTGCCGTAATCCTTAGCAAGGTTGACTGCTTCATTGATTGCAACTGCTTTAGGAATGTCCTCAAAGAAAAGGATTTCACCTACAGCAATTCTTGTGATTGCCAGGTCGGTTTTAGCCATTCTTACAGTCGGCCAGTTTTCACTGCATTCATTGATTTTTTCATCAACCTGAGCAATATTTGCACAGATCTGAGTAAGAAGAGTTTTTACGTATTCCTTCTGATTTCCAAGCTTCTTAGTGCCGATATATTTTTCAATATCAGGATTTTCAAAGTCCTTATGCACATCGATCTGGAACAAAGTCTGCATTGCAAATTCTCTTGCTTCTTTTCTAGCCATTTATATTACTACCTTCCCGAGGCATCATAACACCCTGAATGTGGATGTTTACAGCCTTTACTGCCACATTGGCGGCAGAAATGACAGCCTCTTTTACTGAATTCTGAATGTCCCATGCCAGCTGAGGAATCTTCACTCCGAAGTCTGCAATTACATGAACATCAATTACAAATCCTTCTTTGGTACTTGTGATTTTCAGACCTTTTTCCTGGTTGACACCGGGGACATTTAAAGTGGCTTTTGATGCAGCCATGCTGACAACTTCCTTTGAAATTTTTAATAAATCCTGTTTGTCATTTCCCATAACTACGCTACTTCCCCACTATATTTTTTATCTAAAATATTATAGCAGAAAAGCGCAGCAGTTTCAATGACCTAATACTTACTTTGGACTACTATTTTATCCGCAGATTTACCTGTTTCGCGCATTACGATATCACAGATTTTTGCTACTGTGTTTGTATCAAGTTCCTGCTTGTCAACAGTGACGCAGACGCTGTTTTCAGTGATTACAACGTAGGATTCGGGCAGATTCTTGGATTTTATAAGACTTTCCACTGCCAGCTCCGTCTCCATAGTTGACAGAATACGTTCTTTTTCTTTCGAAGCATTAGATTTTTCTGCATCGTTTTTACTGGTGTTTATGGTACTGTCCAGCGTTGCAATCAGCTTGTTACGCTCAAGTTCAAGGGCTGCACGCATTTCTTCAAAGCTGCCTTCTGCAGGTGCGTTTTCTTCAGAAACTGCAAGACTGTCTACTAGTACGTCTCCATCATGAACCGGGATTTCAGTGTTTGAACCTGACGTAAGTGCGATACCTGCACCGAAAGCAACAACAAGAGCCAGTGCAGCAGCTCTTCTGCCTTTATAAATTATATCCTTATAACTGAACTTTTTCTTTTTAAAATTATGTTCAAAAGTCTGCTTTTCCAAAATCATTCCTCCTGTTCTTTTTCAAAAACTATTACGCTTGAAACCGGTATTCCGTAAAGTGTTGTAACTGCTCTGGTCAGGTCATTGGCAACCACCGGGTCATTCCCTCCGTCTGCAGTTATAATTACACCGCTTACTCTTGAATTTTCATCATACTCAATCATCACATCCACCTTACCGACACCATTTATACCTGAAAGAACCGAACAAAGCCTTTCTTCAGTACCACCGTCCAGATCAATAATCTGTCTCCGGCTGTCTTTGCTGGTGGTAAGTACATTAAGTGTCAGAATCAGTATGCTTCCGACGAGAAGTATGGTGATAAGCCTTATAAGCTTTTCCTTTTTTACCAGTTTGTCAAACATAATCTCACTCCTAAATATATTTAATTACCGGCTCCAATATTACTGCCAGTATTATCAGAGAAAAAATAAAATTAAGGTATCTGGACATGGTTGAGTCCGGTACCAGAATTCTGAA